>CALCSH010000493.1 GCA_937893815.1 uncultured Anaerolineae bacterium
TGACGCTAAAATTCAACGCCACATAATCCACAATTTCGGCGCCGCTGCGATTGGCTCCCGCAACATAATCGCGAAACTCGCGCAACCAGCCGGGGTGCTCATCCACAAATGCCTGCGTGTCGAAATTGACTTGCGCCGGGCCATTGATGAACAAACTATCGGGCAGTATTTGAAATGGCGAGCCCCACAAGGAGAGAAAGTAAATCGGAATCTGCATCGGCATGCCCGGCGGCAGCGTGGTGGCGTCCGGCGGGATAATGGGGTTGGCCTTACGGATTTCTTCCACGCTGGTATTAAAACGGATCGCCAGCACTGGCAGCGTGTCGCCGGAGATCGCCGTATACGCCACCAGTTCACCAGGTTCGTAATTGGGACGTTCTGGGATGGGCGTGGCCGAAAGTTGGGATTGTGGCGCGGCTTCAAACGTGCTCAGCGCCGGGGCGGGCACGGACTCCGTGGGGGGTTGGCAGCCGGAAAGCCACAGGGCAGCCAGCCCGAGGGGCAGTAAGAAGATTGTTCTAACGCGAAACATTATCCAGTATCGAGTGACCAGTAACCAGTGAGTAGCTTGACAGTACTATAGGGCTTACGCACTTGTACAAGAGAATGCCTGAAAATAGGGGTGTGTGGGGGCGAAGCCCCCACACACCCCTATTTTCAGGATATTTTTTATCGAGTTGCGTAAGTTCTATACTATTTCCTAGTTACGGAATACTGTTCATTACTCATCTCGAGTGATGCGTGAAATGGCCGAGCCGAACTGATGGGCGGTCACAACTTCATCGCCGCGGGTCAGTGTACCGAGATAGGAATCTTCGCCATTGTGGGCAGTCCAGCCATCGAGTACGAAGGGAATTGTTCCGCCAGCGGGAATCCATACACCGTTGTATTTGCGTGCAATATGCAGGTGCGTTCCGGTGGCTCGCCCCCCCTCGCAAGAGGGATGTCCAATAAATTCGCCTGCCTGTACATAGGTTCCATCAGAAATGCGGCCTTCTGTGCCAATATGCAAGTACATCACATTCCATCCGGTTTGTTCATGGCCGTCGTCGTCCAAATCCTGAATGACCACACCCAACTCCGAGCGCACCACCCATCCATCGGCCACGGCAACCACCCACTCATCGGAGGGTTCGCAGCCGCTGACGGCCATGCGGGGCGCGAAATCCAGCGAAGCGCGAGGGCCATTCTGCTCAAAGGCCGGGTGTGGGCCACCCGTATAAGCCCAGGTTTCACCCGACTCAAAGGGCAATGTAAAAGCTGGTTGTTCCAACCCTTCGGGCAGCAAATCTCCGATGAGCGTTGCATATTCCCAGGGGTCACCGAACAACTCGCTATAAAGTGCGCTGAATCCAGCCATAGCTTTGGCGTGGTTTTCAACATCCACCAGTTGGGCAAAGAAATTCATCACTGCGGCGCTGCCCGGATTGATATCCGCAGGAAGTGGCACGATTCTATCATCGGAAAATGAGATTTCGCTGAGCGAACCTTCGCTGCGACCATAGTATCCAGCGGAGAGAGCGTGCGCCGCCCAGACGAGTTGCCCATACAGGTCTTTGCGGTAATAGTCGGCAGCGCCCATAGCGGTATCAAAATTTTCGGGGGCGGCGGGCTGCCCCAACACACAGCCACTTTGGTATTCGAGCAGCACCAGCAGCAGGCGCGGGTTGATCGAGTTTTCGATCGCCACGCGCTGAATGATCTCAGCGGCGCTCGTCCAGCCGGTGATCATCAAATATTGGCGATATTCACTTAAAAATCCGCCTGCCTGAGCCAGATAGGTTTCCACATCGAAATCTAGTGCCGCGGGTGAATACACTATTTCGGCATCCGGAAAAATCTGGGAAGCGGGGCGTTTAGTGGGTTCAGGGGTGGATGTAAGTGTCGGAGTGAACGTGGGCGTTGGCGTAGCGCTGGGCGGGATATTGGTTTCCGTAGGGGTCGAGGGGAACGTTGGCGAAATCGGCATCGTTGGAATCGCAGTGGGCGCCGGGGTACAGGCCGCGAGTGCCACCACGGCGAGCAGAGAAAGAATGTGCGTTTTTTTAATTTTAACGCCAATGCCGCGACTATACGAATGCTGCGAATTTTCCCTGTAGTTTCCTGGCGGCATTTGCATCTTGGCGGTCTTTGCGTTAAACAAAATGCAGTATATGAAGCGTAAAATCATGCCGCAATTGTATCTCAGATTATTTTTCTCGCATGATGACGCTGACGCCAGAGCCATATTGGTTGGCCGTAATGGTATCTTGCTCGCGGGTTAGTGTGCCCTTGTACGGCTCCCCAGCGGAGTGCGCAGCCCAACCGCTGAGCACAAATGGAATCGGTCCATCGGCAGCAATCCACTCGCCATTATATTTACGCGCAATATGGACATGCGTCCCTGTGGCGTGGCCGCCCTCACAGGATGGATGCCCCAACAAATCCCCGGCATTGACCATACGTTTCGCTCCAGTGCGCCCCTCGGTGGCGATATGCAAATAGATGATCACCCAGCCGGTTTGCTCGAAACCATCGCCATCCAGATCGAGCACAACGATGCCGCGCTCGGCACGGGTGACGACACCATCGCCCACAGCGGTAACCCAGGCATCAGAGGGCACGCAGCCACTCACAGAAGTTGCCGGTGCAAAGTCAATCGCGGCCCAGGAGCCGTCCCTCTCCCAGGCACCGTGCGGGCCGCCGGTATAGCTCCAGGTGCGGTTTTCGATAAAGGGTAAATCTAATTCGGGCTGTTCAATATCTGGGGGAAAAATCGGCTCAACCACCTGTGCGCGCGACCAGGGGCTGCCAAACATTTGCTCGTAGAGCGCGGGGATTCCTATTTTCGAGTCCAACGCGGCCAGCCAGGTGGGGCTATCGTAAATTTGGGCGAAATAATATTGCAGCGCGGCCGTCCCGGCATTGAGGTCTGGTGCCAGATGCGCCGTCACACCATCGGTGAAGGTGATCTCGCTCAAGCGTCCCTCGCGCCAGCCGTAATAGCCAATCGAGAGTTGATTAACCGCCCATTTGAGCTGATCGGCCAACCCTTTCTGATTGAAGGCGATTTTCCCCAGGGGATATTCTTCATCCGCCAAAGTCGCCGGTTGACCATAAACCCAGCCACTCTGATATTCGAGCAGCGCCAGTAACAGGCGCGGATTGATTGAATTATCCAAAGCGATTTGCTGCACAACTTCGCCGCCGGTTGATTCGCCGCTGGTGCTGAGATAATCGTGTGCGTTGCGCAAATAGCCACCAGCCTCATTCACGTATCGGACGGTGCTAAAATCGATGGCCGAAAGGGTATATACAAATTCGCTATCGGGCAGCAAATGCGCCGATGATGTGGTATTAGTGAAACGCTGGGGAATGATCAGCAATTGATTGGGGTTGATAAATCCGCTCTCCGGCAGCGGCACGGTCGATTCGATTTCATCAATCCGCACGCCAAAGCGCACCGCCAGCGCTTCCAGGGTATCACCGGCTTGAGAGTAGTAAAGCAGCGGTCCATCGGGGTGGTCTATGGTGGGAAGAGGGGTATCAGTGGGAATAGGCGTCGCCATCACCACAGCTTCAGGTGTGACGCCGGGTTGCTCACTGCTCGCATCGGATTCGCTTTCCAGTGGCGTTTCAGTGGGTGTCTCCGTGGCTTCCAGGGTAGGGAGCCGCTCCGGTACAGCTTGTTCATATTCCGATGGGGCCACAAATGCCGGACTTTTTTGCATCGGCAGATTACAGCCCGATACTACAGTCAATAGCAAACCGAGGACAAAAATTTTCACCACAAAGTCACAAAGACTCAGAGAAAAACGTCGTGTTCTCCGTGCTTTCGTGGCGAAAAAGTTTTTAAAAGATAACGATTGTTGCATGGTATTCAACTCACCGTCGGATGAGATTTTCCGGTATGAAGCCATTTTCAGCAACAATCACTCTGTCGCCTTTGACGAGCGCACCATTATAGACAGCTCCGGCACCTTCGCTTACCCAACCGTCCAAATTGAAGGGAATATCCTGATCCGCCGGAATCCACTCCCCATTATACCGCCGGGCAATATGCACATGCGTTCCTGTGGAAACACCGCCCTCGCACGAGGGATGTCCGACGCGCTCCCCGGCTTGCAGGGTCATACCCACCGCCACGCGGTCGCGCGTTTCGATATGCATATACAAAATTGTCCAACCGGTTTGCTCCAGGCCATCTCCATCCAGGTCTTGCACCACAGCCCCATTGCCCGTGCGCACAATCAAACCATCGGTCATCGCCGTCACCCAGCTCTCGCTGGTCACACAACCGAGCGGCTCATTATAGGGAGCAAAATCCAGCGCCGCCCAGGCCGAACCTTCACCCCAGCCGCCATGCGGACCGCCGGTGAAGGCCCAATCTACGCCTTGCTCGAAAGGCAATTCCAACGGCATTTGACTCAGACCCGCAGGCAGCAGTGGCTCCACGGCATAATCAAAAGAATAGCCAAAAAGTGTCTGATAGGTTTTATAGACGCCATCCGAGCGGATACTGCGTTCCCAGATTTCCTGCGCGTATAACTTGGAGAAGAAGTGCTGCAGCGCCGCGGTCCCGGCGTTGATCGTCGGATCAATAGGAATCACCGCGCCATCCGGCAGTGACCAGCTCGCCACGGCGTTTGCCCGCCACAAATAATAGCCGCGATTGAGTTCGTTGGCTGCCCAGGCGAGTTGCTTGTAAAGGCCCTGGCGATTAGAATCTTCCCACCCCAAAGGATATTGAAGCGTGAAGGTTTGCGGATTGGGATTGGTCACCCAGCCGCTCTGATATTCAAGCACGGCCAGCAAAATACGTGGGTTGACCGAGTAATCTTGCGAGATACGCTGCACGATCTGGAAACCGTTCAGCATCGTGCCTTCTACCTCTTCCTCGTGGCGCACCAGGTATCCATTTTTTTGATAGACAAAATCAGGCACATCAAAATAGGCTGACATCGGCCCGGCGACAAATTCCGAATCGGGAATAATCTTAAAGCTGGAACCGGAGGCAATCGGCTCAGGCGCGGGAATCACCAAAATCTGCCCGACTTCGAGAATATTAATATCAGCAATATTGTTTATTTCAGCGATCGCCGGAATACCCACCCCAAAACGGTCGGAAATTTGCCCGAGGGTATCGCCGGGCTGAACGGTGTATTGATCATCGTCCGTGCGCAGACCGGGAATGGCATGAGGTGCATCAGGTGTGGGCGACATCACCGGCGACCCTACGGGGCGGGCTGTCGTCATCGGGTTACCGGGATCCACCAGGGCATCTTCCGGCAGCGTTGAACCGGGAGCCGCTACCCAGGGAGCAGAATCCGCATCCCAGGTGCGCGTACAGGCGCTGAATAATAATCCCATAAACCCAATAAGGATGAGTGCATATCGGAGTTGCTTTAGCATAATTCTTGCTGGCATTCTACCCCAAATCGGGAGGATAAGGCAAGTTCTGACAACCTTCCTCAAGCATTGGGCGGGTTTACCAATGGTACAGTTATATTCACAGACACTGTTGCCAGTTTTGTGCCAAAGATAGATTTTAACAATCAGGGTGTGCGACAACATTATCGCACACCCTGATTGCTTTACTGTTTTCCCCTTCTCTGGGAAGGAAGTAGGGAGATAGGAAAAATCTACCGTTCCCCCCTCAACTGTGCGCCGAGTTCACGCTCCAGGCGCTTTACAATTTTTGTGCGTAACTTGGCCGCATCCTTGTCCGTCAGGGTGCGCTCGGGGTCCTGATAAGTCAGGCTGTAGGCCAGGCTCTTCTTGCCCGCGCCGATTTGTTCGCCGCGGTAGATGTCGAACAGGCGCACATCGGCGAGCGTCTCGCCGCCGGTCTGGCGGATTAAAGCTTCGATCTGAGCCGCAGGCAGACTTTCATCTACGATCAGGGCGATATCTTCGAGCATGGGCGGCTGCTGCGGGATGGCAGTGATCTTGAACAACGTGGGGACTGCCGCTGAAAGGGCCGCCATATCAAATTCAGCCGCCAACAGCGGCGTATCGAGCAAGTCGTAATTTCCCTGCACCAGGGGATGTAATTCGCCCATCACACCGATTTTCTGCTTTCCGGCGTAGACGTCAGCGCATTTCCCGGGGTGGAAACTGGGGTGAGCACCGGTTTCGAAGTGCAGATTTTCAAGATGCAGCCCGTGGAGTGCCTGTTCGACGATGCCCTTCAGATCGAAGAAGTTCATCGCGGTTGTATCGGCCTGATTCCAGTCGGGGAGGGCGCGCGGGCCACTCAAGGCGAGTACCAACCGCCGGGCTTCGTCGGGCAAATCCTGGTCGTCTTTGGGCAAGAAAACCGGATCAATTTCGAAGATTGCAAGGCGCTGACGGATGCGGGCGTTACGCTCGGCGATCTCCAACACCGAGGCTAACAAACTGTGGCGCAGCACGGAGCGGTCGGGCGAGATCGGGTTGCTGAGCTTGAAGTAGCGCTGTAAACCTGGCAGGTTTTCCGTGGCGCTTTGGGTTGATTCGTTCTGCGCTGAAACCTGCCAGGTTTCCGGCAGGGTGCGTGCTTCGCGCTCCGGAGAGGTCAGGCGGTGGGTGATGACCTCCTGCAGACCAAGACTTGCCAACATATCCCGCAACTCCTCCTCGATTTCGAGCGCCCGATTGCCGCGTTGGGGCGGCAAATCATCCGACATGCGCGTTTCTGGAATGCGGTCATAGCCATATACCCGCGCGATTTCTTCCATCAAATCGGCCTTGCCGACAACGCCGCTGCCGATGTCGAGACGGTGAGGAGGGGTTGTAACAGTGATTAGTGATTGGGTATCAGGTATCAGGTTTTGTTCACTGGTTCCTGATACCTGATACCTGGTCACTAATTCACAAGTAAATTCAAGAGACTCCAGTATCCCAACAATTTCATCGGTGCTCAACTCAATGCCCAGCCAGCGGCGCACATCGCCAGTCTGGATTTCCACGACCGGGTCGCTGGGAGGCAAAGGATATTCGTCGATCAGACCGGGCACAATCGTTCCGCCCGCCCAGGCATGCATTAGCTCGAGTCCGCGCAGCACGCCCTTGGGGCACATTTCGGGGTGCACGCCGCGCGAAAAGCGGTAGGCTGCCTCGGAAGGCAGGTTCTGCGCCATCACCGTGCGGCGGGTATTGATCATATTCCAGGCCGCGCCTTCGAGCAACACGGTGGTAGTCGTCTCGGTGATTTCTGATTCCAGGCCGCCCATCACGCCCGCCAGCGCCAGCGGGCCGGATTGATCGGTGACAAGAACGGTGAAATCGTCAAGGGTGCGCGCTTCGTGGTCGAGCGTGACCAATTTTTCGCCGGGTTTGGCGGCGCGGGTGATGATGGTGGGGATTTCAGCCCCGGCGGTTTTGGCGCGCTGCTTGAGCGTATCGTAATCGAAGGCGTGCAGCGGTTCGCCCAGTTCGAGCATGGCGTAGTTGGTGGCATCCACCAGAGCATCGATGGGGCGCATCCCGGCCAGTCGCAGACGCAGTTGAATATTGTAAGGGCTGGGCTGAATCTTGACATTTTCGATCATGCCGAAGACGAAGCGCGGGTTGAGGGCGGGCTGGGTGATTTCGATGTTGGCAAAAGGCTTGACGGGGGACGGGGGACGGGGGACGGAATTCTTCTCTCCGGTCTCCGGCCTTCCGTCTTCCGTCTGCTTCAGCTTCTTCCCCATAATCGCCGCCACCTCACGCGCCACGCCGACGATATTGGCATCGCGCGCCATATTGGGGGTGATGGCAATGTCAAAGACCACGTCGCCAAGATATTCCACCAACGGAACGCCAACCGGCGCATCCGCATCGAGGATGATAATACCTTCATGTTCATCCGAGATACCCAGCTCGCGCTCGGAGCAGGCCATCGAGTAGGATTCTACGCCGCGGATTTTCTTGCGCTTTAGGGTGGTGGTCTGATTGCCGGGTTCGTAGGCATTAATGATCGTGGCGCCCTCGCGGGCATAGACCACCTTGAGGGGCGGCTCCAGCAAGCCCTTGCCGCGGAAGTCGTACAGGTTGGGTGCGCCAGTCAGCACAGTATGGATTTGCTCACCGTCATCGAGCTTGCATAGCACCAGCCGGTCGGCGTCGGGATGCGGCATGACTTCAAGCACACTCCCCACGACAATTTTGTCAGATTCCCAGGCAAAACCGGAAATTTTGGCCTGCCGGGGTTGGTCATCATCGGGCAGGGGATAACCCACATAACGAATTTCTTCCACCTCCAACCCGGCCAGGGTCATGCGCTGGGCCAGGTCTTCAACGGGCATATCAATATCGACGTATTCTTTGAGCCAGGATAAGGGTATTTTCATAGGGTATTCCGATAGCTTTCTAGTTGTGAGGCAATCAGGCAGTCAGGTAATTAGGTTTGCATCCTAATCACCTATCCCGAATTACCCAATTGCCTAGCTTTTTTCCATCGAGTTGATGGCTTTTTGCAACTCATCATTGAGCGCCCGCAGAACTTTGGAGATTTCAGTGCGCGCTTTGGTTTCGACTTCACCGCTCTCGACGCGTGTCTTGAACTCATGGGCTTCTTCTTTGAGTCGCTGCCCGGTCTCGCTGGCGTTGAAATCAGTCATCGCTTCGGAAGCGCTTTTACTCAATTCTTCCAATCCGGTTTTGATATCATCGCGCAGGCGCTGGGCTTCTTCGCTCTGCCAGGCGCCTTGCAGCATATTTTTCAGGTTTTCGCCTAACTCGCGGAATTCATCGGCAATATCGGGACGGGGGTTGGTATTTTCGGTCATTTTTGTGTCTCCTCAGAAATGAGGTAATTAGGTCTTAGGGATTAGGGAATAGGGATTAGGCAATCAGGTTACTGGGAAACTTCCCTAATTCCTAATTACCTGATTGCCTATTCACCGAACCACCTTCATCAAAATCAATCTCATATCCGGGTGACAATTCACGTACCGAAGTTTGTCCTCCCGGTTCGTTGATTCCAAAGCCCATTTCTCGTCAGAAGGTCCGGCAGGTAGCGCTTCGCGGCAAATATACACAGCAAATTCTGTTGCCCGTTGCCAAACCTGCAATATCTCGATACCTTTGTCCGTCATCCTAATACCTAATCGCCTAATTCCTAATTACCTAAAACTGCTCTAAAAATCGCATATCATTCGCCCAGAAATAGCGAATATCTTCAATATGATGGCGCAGCATAGTGATACGTTCCGGTCCCATACCGAAGGCAAAGCCGGTATAACGCTCCGGGTCATAGCCGCCGTTGGTGAGCACATTGGGATGCACCATCCCGCAGCCGAGGATTTCCAGCCAGCCAGAGTGTTTGCACACACCACAGCCCTCGCCGCCGCACAGGAAGCACTCAATATCCATCTCGGCGCTGGGTTCAGTGAAAGGGAAGTGCGAAGCCCGGAAGCGCGAGCGTACATTTTTCCCAAACATGCGCCGGGCAAAGTCGCTCAGGGTGCCTTTCAGGTCGCTGAAGGTAATATCTTCGCCCACGGCCAGACCCTCCACTTGAGTGAACTGGCTCTCGTAGCGCGTGCTGACCTGCTCATAGCGGTAACACATCCCCGGCAGAATAATACGCACTGGCGGCGGATTTTCAGGGCTTTCGGCGGCATACTGGCGCATGGCGTGAATCTGCCCCGGAGATGTGTGCGTGCGCATCAGCATCGGGTTGTCGCCGCGTTCCTGAGACGATTCCACATAAAACGAATCCTGCATTTCGCGCGCCGGGTGGTGCGGCGGGAAGTTCAGATACTGAAAGTTAAACTCATCTGTCTCGACTTCGCGCGAAAGATACACCTGAAAGCCCATATCTGCAAAGACGCGGTAGATTTCGCGCAAGGTTTGGGTGACGGGATGCAACCGCCCGCGCGGGATGTGGCGACCCGGCAGGGTGACATCGAGCTTATCCTGGGTAAGGGAGCGCGTCAGGGCGGCCTCGGCGAGGGCAACCGTTTTTTGAGTGAGTTCTGCCTCCAGAGCTTGTTTCACTTGGTTGGCAGCGCGTCCCACCGGGCCGCGTTCTTCTTTCGCGAGCGCGCCCATATTTTTGAAAACATCCATAATGGCAGAACTGCGCCCCAAATGGGCCACCCGCCATTGGTCCAGGGAAGTTTCATCCTGTATATCGGCAAGAGCGCGCAGCGCATCCTGTTTGATTTGTTCCAATTTGTCGAGCAACTTCCACCTCCGGAAAAAATGCAGAGTTATGAATGATGAATGCAGAATTATGAACTGTAAGTAAAATTCATCATTCATAATTCTGCATTCTGTATTTAAATTAAATACTCCCATCCCACAAAGAAAGGGACGGGAGTATTTCCCGCGGTACCACCCTTGTTGACCGCTGGCGCGGCCCACTCGGTTCCAACGGCCTTTCGGCGATCGGCTTCCCGTGTAACGTCGGGATGACGGCTCAGACTATTTGGGGATCAGGTAATTTGTGATTAGGTACTCAGGGATTAGGATGAACCCATCCTGATTACCTGATACCCAATTACCTGTTTCCGTTCACCTGCGCGGCTCAGGAGGGAACTTCAGTCTGGTTCTACCCGGCGGGGGTTTCAGCCTTTGCCCGCGCCTCT
>CALCSH010000494.1 GCA_937893815.1 uncultured Anaerolineae bacterium
TTAAAACTCTGCGCTCTCCGCGTTCTCGGCGGTGAAGGGTTTTTGCAGTAGAGGCTTCCCTTGATCAGCAAAGAATTACTCAACTCAAATATCGCCTTGCATGCCCTGCTAGATTAGCTGTCCAATAAGCGCCTATGACAACCCTCTGCCTATATCACAACGACGCCGATGGCCGCGCGTCTGCAGCCATCGTCCGCAAAGCCCTTGGTTCTAAAATTAGTTTGTGCGAGATGACATACGGCGACTCGCTGCCTCTGGAAGAGATACTGATCGCCAAACATATTGTGATTGTCGATTTCTCTCTGCCGCGCGAAGACATGGAACGGCTGGCCAATTACCATCAAATCTGTTGGATTGACCATCACAAAACCGCCATTCAGGAATTAGCTGACATCAGTGGGGATTGGCCAGGGACGCGAAGTACCAACGATGCCGCCTGTGTGCTGACCTGGAAATATTTCTTCCCTGAAAAACCGATCCCCCAGGCAATCCTCCTGATCGGCGACCGCGATATCTGGCGCTGGTCGCACCCCGATACGGGTTCTTTTAACGAAGGACTTTTCCAACTGAATACCAATCCACACAACGACCGCCTGTGGGATTTACTCCTCGAAAACGATTCGGCATTGGTGGAGGAGATCACCCAGCATGGCAGCATCCTGCGCGAGGCGCGCCTGCGGGGCATCCAAGGCTCCACCTCGCGTTATGGATACCCGGTAACCTTCGAAGGTTTCCGTACGCTGGCCATTAATCAGCGCGGCTCGGGCGATCTTGGGGAGCATATTCGCAACCACGGCTATGAAATTGCGTACTGCTATATCGATAATCTCCAGGATGGCGAGTTGTACACTTATGTATCGCTGTATTCCAAAGGAGTCGATGTCGCCGAAATTGCACAACGGTTCGGCGGCGGAGGGCACGCCGGTGCGGCGGGCTTCCATTTTAAACGCGGCAACAGCCCGTTTCCTCCCGAAGCAGAAGTTATCATCAGCTAGCCCGCTCAGTCGTACTCGCACCGCTGTTCTGCCAGCTTCTCCTTCCAAAATAATCATCCCAGTAAGAGTTCACCATTTAGCGCCGTCCATTGAGTACAGATTATTCGTATACTTTATGGAGGTTGTTATGCCCCCTACCGCTTCGTTTCTTTCCATGATGAGCGTTATTTGGGTCGCTGCTGCCTGCGGCGCGTCCCCGGTTCAGGCCGAAGTCCCTCAAGCTACAAACCAAGCTATTAGCGTGGCAGCCACCCCCCAGGCTGAGTCCGCTTGTGCCGATCCTTTTGATGGTGAGAAACCTGATTTCGATCCATCCTACTGGAACACTGATTTCTGCCAACACAGCATAGATTACAGTGAAATTTCATCTGGCGGGCCGCCCCCAGATGGCATTCCCCCCATCGATCATCCTCAATTCGAAACTGTCGTTTCCGCGGAAAATTGGCTTGAAGACCGCGAACCGGTCATCGCACTTGTACTCGGCAACGATGCCCGCTCTTACCCGTTGCAAATCATGACCTGGCACGAAATTGTCAACGATATTGTGAGTGGTTTGCCGGTGACGGTCACGTTTTGCCCGTTGTGCAATACGGCATTGGTTTTCGAACGACCGGAGGTGAATGGCGAATCACTCAGCTTCGGCACTTCCGGCAACTTGCGCAACAGCGATCTGGTGATGTACGACCGCCAAACGGAAAGTTGGTGGCAGCAATTTAGCGGCGAAGCCATCGTGGGAGAACTCACTGGCAGCCGTCTGACACCGGTTCCGGCGACGATTATCGCCTGGGAGGATTTCAAATTTGCCTATCCTCAGGGGCAAGTACTCTCGCAAGATACCGGTTTCGACCGTGCTTATGGCAAAAATCCGTATGCGGGTTATGACAACGCTGGTTCGTATCCCTTTTTGTTTAGCGGAGAAGTGGATGATCAACTGCGGCCTATGGATCGAGTCGTCGGCATCTGGTTGGGTAGTGGCAACGCTGTGGCGTACTCGTACCTTCGGTTGAGTGAAGAGCGCGTCATCAACGACTCGCTTGACGAATTATCTCTGGTGGTGTTCTGGAAAGCAGGCACAGCATCCGCTTTGGATACAACCATAATTGCGGAAGGCAGCGATATTGGATCAACAGGCGTTTTTAATGCGGAACTGAACGGCGATGTGCTCAATTTCGTCGCCAATAGCGATGGTACCTTCGCAGACAACCTCACCCATTCCACCTGGAATATTATTGGAAAAGCTGTTGAGGGGCCGCTGGCCGGACAGAGTTTACAACCAATCAGCCATCATGATACATTCTGGTTTGCGTGGTCGGCTTTCGTCCCGCCAGAAACCCTGAACAGTCCAACCCCATAAGAAAGCATATTGGGGTCTCTGGAAATCCCCGTACAAATTTAGGGTTGGACGTGCTCCGCACCTTCACCATGCTATAATTCCAGGCATAGGGTTCATTCTGATGAATCACCAGGAGGCACACATCCCTATGCCTGAACGAACCAATGCCGAATGGCTCGCCGATTTACGCGGCGCTGAACAACAAAATGCAATCTCCGATTTGCGCGCTATCCTTCTACGCGGGCTTACCTACGCCCTCTCAACACGTACGCGCGGCGATATTGACTCGCTTGTCGAAGATTTCGTTCAAGACGCACTGCTCAAAATTCTGGATAATCTAGATTCGTTCCGCGGCGAGAGCAAGCTCACTACCTGGGCTCAGAAAATTGCTATCCGTGTAGCCTATACCGAACTGCGCCGCAAACGTTGGGAAGATATATCCATTCAAGATTTATATCCCGAGGACAGCGGTATCGATTTCACTCCCGCCGTCCTCACCGACCCTGATGCTAACCCCGAGCAAACCGCAACCCAACGCAATATTTTTGAAATGGTTGTGCGAATTATTCAAGAAAATCTCACCCCAAAGCAGCGTGAAGCAATAATGGTTGTAATTTCTGGGGGGATGCCGCTTGAAGAAGCCGCCCGCCGAATGGGTACCAATCGCAATGCGTTGTACAAACTCATTCATGATTCCCGCAAACGCCTTAAGCAAGAAATCGAAGCGGAAGGCCTCAGCGCCGAAGACATCCTGGCCGCTTTTTAATCCGCGTAAGAAATCGCCGTACGGCTGCGTCAGAATACCGGAGAGCATGCATGCAATTAAAACTTGACGTACTCAAAAAGATGGTTCGCGCCATTGCAACAACCACACCCGACGAAATCGGCTGCGATGAATGCTTCAACGAAATTGACCGGTTTGTTGAATTGGAACTGCAAGGCAAAAATGCCGCTGAAGCTATGCCGCTGGTGCAGGCACACCTCAATCGCTGTATGAATTGCCGCGAGGAATTTGAGGCATTACTGGACGCGCTCAAAGCTACTTCCTGAACCATGTCAAAAATCCCAGCGATTAGTACCGCCCAGATGGTTGAAGTCGATCGCCTGATGATCGAGGAATTTGGCATTGGCCTCAAACAGATGATGGAAAACGCTGGACTAAATCTAGCATCCTTGGCGCGCGATCGCTTCCTGAGCGGCGATGCACGCGGGAAGGTAGTGGTGGTGCTGGCGGGCAGTGGCGGCAATGGCGGGGGCGGATTGGTCGCCGCACGTCGCTTGCATAATTGGGGCGCGCACGTTCTCGTATTTGTATCCCGTCCCGCGGAGAATTTCTGCGGCGTGCCGGGTGATCAACTGGCAATCTTGCACAAATTGGAGATCGAAATTATTGAACCGGGCAACCTTTCCGAATTCCCCGCGGCGGATTTGATCATCGATGCGTTGATCGGCTACAGCCTGAGCGGAGCGCGACACTGGAGCGCCGCTTATCTGATTAAACAGGCAAATCCACAGAG
>CALCSH010000495.1 GCA_937893815.1 uncultured Anaerolineae bacterium
GGCGATGCGCGGCCACATTAAGCAGGCGCTGGTGCAAATTGGCTATCCAGCAGAAGATTTGGCTGGATATGAAGACGGAGAGGGGCTGGCGATCCAGTTGCGGTTGCAAACTCTGGGCGGATTGCCGTTTGGCCTGCGTCAGTACCAGCGTGAGGCCGCCGAAATTTTCCACGCCAGCGGATCGGCAAGCGGCGGTAGTGGGGCGATTGTGCTGCCCTGTGGGGCCGGAAAAACCATCGTTGGGATGGCTGCGATGGCCGAGTTACAAACTTCGACGCTGATCCTGACCCCCAACACGGTCGCCGTGCGCCAATGGATCAGCGAACTGATTGACAAAACCACCCTGGAGCCGGATCAGATCGGCGAATATTCCGGCCTGACCAAAGAAATTCGCCCCGTGACGATCAGTACGTACCAGATTATGACCTACCGCAAACGCGGCACACCGAAAAATTCTCCCCAAGAATACCCGCATTTCAAGTTATTCAACGCCCGCAACTGGGGGCTGATTGTCTACGATGAAGTCCATCTACTGCCCGCGCCGGTCTTTCGGGTGACTGCTGAATTGCAAGCCCGCCGCCGTTTGGGGTTGACGGCCACACTGGTACGCGAAGATGGCATGGAAAGTGATGTTTTCTCACTGATTGGCCCGAAAAAATATGATGTTCCCTGGAAAGATCTGGAAAAACAGGGCTGGATCGCCACCGCCATGTGTCACGAGATCCGCATTCCAATGGCGGAAGAAAGACGCATGGAATATGCCCTGGCCCCACAGCGGCAGAAATATCGCGTTGCTTCTGGGAACCCGCGCAAAATCCCCATTTTGGATGCTCTTCTCGAAAAACACGCCGGTGAGAGTATTCTCATCATTGGCATGTACTTGGAGCAATTAGAGAAAATCGCTGCTAAGTTAGATGTTCCCCTAATCACCGGGAAAACCAAAGTGCGCGAGCGAGAAAAGCTTTACGAGCAATTTCGCGTGGGAGAGATAAAAACCCTGGTTGTTTCAAAGGTCGCCAATTTCAGCATTGACCTACCCGATGCCAGCGTCGCGATTGAAATTTCGGGCACATTTGGCAGTCGTCAGGAAGAAGCCCAACGCCTGGGGCGGATTTTACGCCCTAAGAAAAATGGCGTCATGGCAAATTTTTACACGATTGTCACCCGCGACACCGTAGACCAGACCTTCGCCGCCAATCGCCAACGCTTTTTGACCGAACAGGGCTATAAATACGAAATCCGCTACGAAGATGAGGTACTTAATGGCAACTGAACCAATCTTGCACGAGAATTTACCCTTGCTCGAAGTACTTGATCCCATCTTGCTCGACACTCTCTACGCCGACCCGCACACCGAAATGTATTTACTCACCCGGCTTTCCGAGAGCGTGGCCGTCATTGCGCCAGATAGCATCGCCAAACTGGAAAAAATATTGCTCAAGCAGGGGCACACACCCAAAGTAGTAGAATAAAAGACCATGTACCAACACCGATTTGATAAATTTTTACCTCATGTCAATGCCGACAAGCTCAAACCGATGGTACGAATGTGGGGCGGTGAGAGCAAAATGATTAAGGCCGAATGTATTGCCTGCATCACAAATGGCCTGAGCGACCCATCCAGAGTGTCCGCTGCCCTGCAAACCCTGGAACCCTGGGAACAAGCTGCTCTTGCTGTTCTGAAATTATATGGCAATCAAGTTCCAGGCGAGGTATTAGATGTCGCAATCCGGGCTGCGGGGGTAGATATCCCGCAGCACATTAACAATTCCCGTTGGGATCGTAGAGGCGCCGTTGTTGATGCACTTTTTCACCGTGGACTGATCTTATCGGGCGATGACAGCCCCGGATATTTTTCTAGCTACGGGTCGACAACTGTGTTCACCGATGAACGCCTGACGGCCCAGGCAGCCCCGCTTGTCGTCCGTCCGTTTGAAATAACACCCATCACTGCGCCCCAAAATGCAATGTATCGCCGTCCGCCAACCGTTGCGCTAGATATGATCGGCGTATTACAGGCCATCAGTAATATGGGTGGGCTACGATTGACCCAAAAGGGCGATTTGCGCGTGGCCGAAGTAAAAGAGTTACGCAAAGCCGTGAATTGGCCCGAAAAAGGCGTCCAAATTGATGGTATCTTTTTTCCAGATCCGGCAACGGCCTGGGTTGAAGCCTTTCGACACTCCGATTTATTATCGCTTCAAAATAATGTTTTGATTTTGCGGGAATCCCCGGAACAATTCGCAACCCAATCTTATGAGGATCAGATTCGATATGTATTAGAAGGCCTTTTGCGGTCGAATGTCTGGTCTGAAATGATGGACATCGGTATGCATTACCACAACCAGCAAAAATCTTATCAGGGGCGGCAGGTGCTGTTGGTCGGGCTAAAAAGTCTGCCGCTTGATGTGGACGGGTTCTTCTCAATAGATGATTTTGAATTGGCGCTCTTCAACCGCATCGGTGAACACTTTTCCATCAGCTATGTAGAGAACCGCCCAAGTTTCTATCGTAAAGAAACCCCATCGCAACAAATACAAGCCCTTGCTGAATGGCAAACAAAGTTACGCAAAAACTGGCTTGTTACCGAACGCCGCTGGATCATCGCCGCGCTAAAAACGTGGGCCTATTTTCTGGGATTGGTGGAACTGGCTTTAGATGAGAATGAAATCAATGGCTTTCGGCTGACGGCTCTTGGATACGCGATTCTACACCCAGAGTTGGCAGCCACGCATGAGACTGTTGCCCACTCCCCAAAGACAGCGACTCACGCCTGGGTGGTGCAGCCCAACTTCGAGGTGATTGCCTACCTCGAACAAATCTCCGCCCTTCAGCTAGCCTTCCTGGAGCGTTTCGCAGAACGAAAGCAGGCCAATCAACATACCGCACTTTTCCGGCTAACCCGCCATTCCGTTTATCGCGGCCTTGAAAGCGGCGCATCTTTAGATGATCTGCTCGAAGGTTTGGTGCGTGGCTCTCACGCCGAAATTCCGCAAAATGTGCTGATTGAACTGCGCGAATGGGCAGCTTTACGAGAGCAAATCACCCTGAAGCATCGGATAAAATTGCTCGAATTTCCAGACAAACAGTCGCTAGAAACAGCCTGCCAGAGAGATCTGAAAGGCAAAATAGTTGGGGAACGGTTCTTGCTGTTGACCGGAAAAGTTTCGAAATTAGATTTTCTGGGCTCATCGCGCAAAAATTATGCGCTGGCTTTGCCGCGTTGCCTGAGCATCACCGAACAGGGTCGAATCCGTATTCAAAAAGACTATCAAGACCTATGGATCGCGGCTCAACTCGATCAATGGGCCGAACGCCAATCCGACGGCTGGCAGTTAACGGCAGATAGCGTTGCAAAGGCAGTTCAATCGGGGAAAAAGCTGGCCGATTTTCTCAATTTGCTAGCCATCCGGCTAAAAGAATCATTGCCCAAATTCACCCACCTGGCTTTACAAGCCTGGGCCGGAGGAGATATGAAAGCCGAACTGGGAAAAACAGTCGCCTTGCACTGTCGTAACAATGAAGTTTTTCAAGCCCTGGCTGCCAGCCGTCAATTGAGGCCGTATCTCAAAGGAAAATTGACTCACAATACCCTACTCGTCAACGACGCTGATATTGAACAAGTTTTAGCCATTTTGGAATGGGCCGGGGTAACGATATCGGGAAATTTTGAAGTCAGATCGCTTTAGCTCAAACTGAATGCAGCTTTGTCTGGAGAATAGTGGAACGCATGACTGATCTTTTCGACCACGCCATGAAAGAAAAACTCAAGCACGAAGCGCCGTTGGCCGCCCGTATGCGCCCGCGCTCCCTTGATGAATACGCCGGGCAGGAACATATCGTCG
>CALCSH010000496.1 GCA_937893815.1 uncultured Anaerolineae bacterium
TAAGCGCTCTACAATTAAACAAGATAGCCATCATACAGGGGATTAAATTCATCAACGATAAATCACAGGCTCTCTTGGAATCCCCGTGGTAGTTGTCCAGATTTAGGGGTTTCTCATGGCAGTTCCTAAAGACCTAAATCACAATGTACATAAGATTCTAAACAAAGCGTTCGCGCGATATGGAGAAAAAACATGAGTAGTGTACGCGTTTTGGTAGGAACTCGGAAAGGCGCATTTATTCTACGGTCCGATGAAAAGCGCAAAGATTGGGACATCAGCGGTCCGCATTTTGCGGGTTGGGAGATTTACCATATCAACGGTTCGCCCGTGAACCCCGACCGGCTGTATGCATCGCAATCCAGTGGCTGGTTTGGGCAATTGATTCAGCGTTCAGATGATGGTGGTCAAACCTGGGAGCCGGTTGGCAACGAGTTTGCGTACGCGAGCGACCCTGGCACACATCAGTGGTTTGACGGAACCCAAAAGCCGTGGAAATTTACGCGAGTGTGGTATTTACAGCCCTCCCCAGTTGACCCCGAGATGGTCTACGCCGGGGTCGAAGACGCGGCTCTGTTCCGATCAAATAACGGAGGAAAAACCTGGCAGGAACTGCCAGGGCTGCGCGACGCCAAAGGAGTCCTGTGGCAACCCGGCGCTGGTGGCATGTGCCTGCACACGATCTTGCTTGACCCCAGCAACCCCAAGCGCATATTTGTCGCTATCTCTGCTGCTGGCGCGTTCCGCACAGATGATGGCGGCCAGAACTGGTTGCCGATCAATAAAGGTCTGAACTCCCCGGACGAAATCCCGGACCCAACAGCCGAAGTTGGCCACTGTGTCCATAATCTCGCTATGCACCCCTCCAGGCCCGATGTATTGTTCATGCAAAAACACTGGGATGTGATGCGCAGCGACAACGCGGGGGAAATGTGGCATGAAATCAGTGGTAACTTACCCAGTGATTTTGGCTTCCCGATTGCTGTGCATGCCCACGAACCAGAAACGGTCTATGTTGTCCCCATCAAGAGCGATTCAGAGCATTTTCCGCCCGATGGCCAGTTGCGCGTCTATCGCAGCCGCAGCGGTGGAGAGCAATGGGAGCCGTTGACCAACGGCCTTCCGCAGCGCGATTGTTACGTCAATGTGTTACGCAGCGCGATGGCAGTTGATCAACTTGATTCGTGTGGAATCTATCTCGGTACTACGGGTGGGCAGGTTTATGCGTCTCCCGATTCTGGCGATACCTGGATGGCGATTGTGCGCGATCTACCCGCGGTTCTATCCGTAGAGGTGCAAACTTTGCCATGATCCGTGTTGTGCTCCCAACCCATTTACAGCGGGTGGCAAATATTGGCCGCGAAATCGAACTAAAAGTAGACGGCCCGGTTACCCAGACTGCTATTCTAAATGCGCTGGAAACCCGGTACCCGATGTTGCGCGGTACGATCCGCAGTCATGACACCAGAGAGCGCCGAGATTTCGTTCGATTTTTTGCTTGCGGAGAGGATCTTTCGCACGAATTTCCGGATGCGCCAGTACCCGACCCGGTGGCGCGTGGCATCGAGAAGTTCATGATTGTAGGCGCTATGGCTGGCGGCTAAGTCGTGAGCAAAGTGCCACCTTTAGTGGTGGCACTTTGCTCACGCTGAAAAAAACACCCCCGCCAATTCTGACGGGGGTGTTTTAGTACACATTGCAAGTGCTCTAATCTAACTCATTTCGGCATACTCAAACTGACTGTTATAAAGCTCAGCGTAGAAGCCTTTGCGTTCGAGCAGTTCTTCATGCACACCTTGTTCGATAATATCGCCTTCATTCATCACCAGAATCCAATCGGCGTTACGGATAGTAGACAGGCGGTGAGCGATGATAAAACTGGTGCGATTCTGCATCAGGTTATCCATTGCCTGCTGGATCAACACTTCGGTGCGGGTATCCACCGAACTGGTAGCCTCATCCAATATTAACATGGTGGGATCAATCAAGATGGCGCGGGCAATCGTCAGGAGCTGTTTTTGCCCTTGGGAGATATTGGACGCTTCTTCGTTGAGCACCAGGTTATAACCATCCGGCAGGGTGCGCACAAAGTGATCGACATGGGCAGCCTGGGCAGCGGCAATCACATCAGCATCGCTGGAACCCGGTCGACCATAACGAATATTCTCCATGATGGTATCGTTATACAGCCAGGTATCCTGCAGCACCATACCCATCATACAGCGCAAATCGCCGCGGCTGAATTCCTTGATATTATGTCCATCTAACAAGATAGCGCCATCGTTGACATCGTAGAAACGCATTAGCAATTTGACGATGGTAGTCTTGCCAGCACCGGTCGGCCCGACGATGGCGATCTTCTGCCCCGGTTTCACATCAGCGGAAAAGTTGTTGATGATGATTTTATCGGAACTGTAGCCAAATTTGACATTTTGGAAAACGACATGTCCGAGGACTTCTTCCGGTTGGACAGAGTCAACCACATCGGGGATTTCCTCTTCTTCTGCCAGAAATTCGAAAACGCGTTCGGCGGCTGCCGCGGTCTGCTGGAGAATATTGGAAATATTGGCGATCTGGGTGATTGGCTGAGTGAACGAACGCATATATTGGATGAAAGCCTGAATATCGCCAACAGTAATGGCTTTTTTGGTCGCCAGGTAGCCGCCCAAAATACAGATAGCTACATAGCCCAGGTTACCGACAAAATTCATCACAGGGAACATCAATCCCGACAAAAACTGGGATTTCCAGGCCGAACTGAAGAGCGTATCGTTCAATCCTTCAAAGCGTCCAACGCTTTCAGCTTCACCGTTGAAGGCCTTCATTACGAGGTGCCCACCAAACATTTCCTCGACGTGCCCATTGATATGGCCCAGGTAATCTTGCTGTTGCTTGAAGTATTTTTGCGATTGGCGTACAACCAGCACAATGATGCCCATGGAAAGCGGCACGACCAACAAGGCCACCAGGGTCATCTGCCAGCTAATCGTCAACATCATGATCAAGATACCAACCACCGTCACCACCGATGTGATGATCTGCGAAAGGCTCTGGTTGAGAGTCTGGCTGACCGTATCGACATCGTTGGTGATGCGCGAGAGCACTTCACCCTGGCTGGTATTATCGAAGTACTTAAACGGCATACGATTGATTTTGTCGGCAATATCCTTTCGGAAGCGGTAGGTAATATCCATGGAAATGCCCGACATAATCCAACCCTGAACATAGCCAAACAGGGCAGAGCCGAGATATAACGCCAAAGTGATCAGGATGATGCGGCCAATAAAGGCGAAATCAATCCCAGTGCCGGTTCCGGCAATCTGGGCCATGACACCCTCGAAAAGTTTGGTGGTGGCCTGCCCCAAAATCTTAGGGCCGATGATACTGAAGACGGTGGAGGCCACCGCGAAGAGCATCACGACCACGATGGCCGCTTTATACGAGCCAAGATATTCGATCAACTGGCGCATCGTGCCCTTGAAATCGCGGGCCTTATCGCCTTTCATCATAGCCATTGGGCCGCCGTGCCCCATTGGGCCGCGTCCCCTCATTGGGCCGCGTTGCATTGGGCTATCAGGCTTGCTATTCGAGGAAGTTGTGTTATTTTGCTTGCTCATGCCAATTCCTCCTTGCTCAACTGTGAGGTAGCAATTTCCTGGTACGTCTGGCAATTTTGCATAAGATCGTGATGTTTTCCTTTGCCGACAACCCGACCTTGATCGAGCACGATGATCTGATCGGCATTTTTGATGGTCGCCACACGCTGGGTGACGATTAACACAGTAGAGGCGCCTGTTTTTTGTTTGAGCGCCTTGCGCAAGGCGGCATCAGTTTTGAAATCCAGGG
>CALCSH010000497.1 GCA_937893815.1 uncultured Anaerolineae bacterium
GCTAACTTCACTCCCCACACTCTTCCTTAACAACCTGGTTCCTATCTTGCTCGTGGCCGGTATCGGCTATTTACTCGGCCGCTGGCTGCATGTTGACCCCCGCTCCGTTTCCAGAGTAGTTTTTTACGCCCTCAGCCCGTTTCTGATATTTGATCTCATTGCCAATAGCGAACTGAGCAACAGTGATTTCATTCGCATTGGCAGCTTTGCAGTTGTTCAAATTCTGACCTTGGGCATCGCCGCCTGGATAATCGGGCGATTACTCAAACTCGAAAGGAAACTCTTTGCCGCTACCCTGCTCACTGTGATTCTGATCAATGGCGGCAACTACGGATTATCGCTCAATTTGTTTGCGTTTGGGGAAACAGCATTGGCTCACGCCAGTATCTATTTCGTTGTCAGTGCAATTGCCATGTATACTGTAGGAGTTGCGATCGCTTCGATGGGTACCATGAGTTGGAAACGCTCGCTGCTGGAATTGCTCAAAACCCCTACAATTTACGGTGTTCTCGTGGGCATGACCTTCAACAGCCTGAATTGGGAGTTGCCTCTTTTTCTCAACCGCACCGTATCATTGCTCTCCGATGCTACTATCCCCAGCATGTTGCTGGTACTCGGCTTGCAACTACAGAATACTACGCGTTCATGGAACTTCAAAGCCCTGGCGCTTTCGGCCAGCCTGCGTTTATTAGCCGGTCCGGCGCTGGCAATTGCCACCGCGAGTATCTTCGGCTTGCAAGGCGTTGCTCGTCAGGCGGGCATTATCGAGGCATCTATGCCCCCCGCGGTCATGTGTACAATTCTTGCCACCGAGTATGATGTTGAACCCGCGTTTGTGACTACGGTGGTATTTGTGAGCACGCTGATCAGTCCACTGACGCTGACACCTTTATTGGCTTATTTGGGAGCCTAAAATGCGCCGCACGATTTCCGCGATCATCTTGATGATAGTTTTCAGCCTGGGGATCAGCAGCCGCGCGCGAGGTCAGGCTGAGATTCAGGTCGCGCAACCGCGGGTATCGTACACCTTTGGGGAAACACTTACCATTGAGACAGAGATCACCTCGGAACTTCCCATCCAAAATATAAAGATTGTGCTGCAACCCGATGAGCAGATTCATCAACTTGCCGGGGATGCCACCCAGCCCAGCCCGGGGGTGGTCAGTTTTACCCTGGATTTGTCTAATGACTTTTTGGGTCTATTCTCCACTATTACCTACTGGTTCCAGATCATGCTAGAAGATGGACAAACCATCACCAGCCCTGAATATACTTTTTTTTATGAAGATAATCGTTGGGACTGGCAGGCGCTGCAATCGAACGAATTTGAAATTTACTGGTACGAAGGCGATACCAATTTCGGCGAAAAAATATTGAACACGGCCTATGACGGGCTGGAGCGCATTCGACAACAAGTGAGCGTGCCTGCCCCACAGAAATTGCGCTACTATGTCTACGCCACGTCCCAAGAACTGCAAAGCGCCTTGCAGCTTTCGGGCGAGACCGCAACGCAAATTGCGGGTCACGCCGACCCGGCGCTGAACAAGGTTATGGTATCGATTGCCCCTGGCCCAGCCGAATCATTGGAGATCAAACGCCAGGTACCCCATGAATTATTGCATGTGTTGCTCTATTTAAAATTGGGAGATGGCTATTCGCGGCTACCGCGCTGGATAAACGAGGGGCTGGCGTCCACGGCCGAGCTATTCCCCAACCCAGATTACCCGCTCTTGCTTGAAAAAGCCTATGAACGTGATGCCCTGCTACCGTTTACTAGTTTATGTGAGAGCTTCCCGAATGATGCTGCCAATTTCCAACTGGCGTATGCTCAGGCGGCCAGTTTCACATGGTATCTGCAGGGCAAATTCGGCACATCGGGGATTGAAGCGCTGCTAGCGGCTTATGCCAATGGCCTGGATTGTGAACATGGCGCGGAAGCCGCCTTTGGCGATCAACTCTCAACGCTCGAACTGGATTGGCGCAGCATTACCTTTCACGAAAATCCCTGGCTGACATCGCTACGCGGTCTGTTTCCCTGGATTGTGATCTTTGGGCTATTCCTATTGCCCATGGCCGCTTTATTCACTGTAGATATTGTCAAACACCGAAAGGCTGTGGAAGAAAACCGCGTAAAAGAATAATGCGGGCTTTTTTACCTCGAAGTACACCATTTTCCAGCAAGAAAAATCCGTGACCAAAGCAATGATCACCCGCTTACACGCCAGAGTTGAAGGCCGCGTGCAGGGCGTTGGCTTTCGTTATTTTGTGCAGCAGAATGCCAGCCAAATGGAACTCCACGGCTGGGCTCGCAATCGTTGGAATGGCAGTGTGGAAGTACTTGCCGAAGGCTCGTGCGAATCGCTAGAAAAATTACTCCTGGCGCTGCTACGCGGCCCGCGTGCGGGCACGACATCAGCGGTACAACATGAATGGCTGGCGGCTACCGGGGAGTTTACGAATTTCCGCATCCGCTTGACGGGGTAATTGATTTTCAAACCCAAACCTGCAAGGTTTCAATAAAAGACTCCACTGAAAAAACTAGCGTGCAGGTGTTCCCGTCGGAATATATGGGGGTGGTGGCTTCGCCACCACCCCCA
>CALCSH010000498.1 GCA_937893815.1 uncultured Anaerolineae bacterium
ACCTTTTCTGTACCAAGCAGGATTTTGCTGATTATTTTGGCATTTCGGTGGCGGAGATCATCCCGGTATTGGGGGATGCGATTGAAATGTGGTATACCCCACCTTCACGCCTCCCCAGCGGGGAGGCTATTCCTTGTCAGGAAATCGTGCAGCTTTTCCCTAACCTGGATTCGCTCCCGATACCGCTGCACTTCGCCAGCGACGGCGGCCCGTATATTACTGCGGGTGTTTTTGTGGTTAAACATCCCCTCCACGGGCAAAACTTGGATTTTCACCGCGCCATGCAATTTTCGCCAACTGAGATGGCGATTCGCGTGGTAGAGGGGCGGCACTTTGATCAATATTTGCAGGAATTGGGGCAAGTGGATGTGGCAGTCTGCATTGGCATTTCGCCGAATGTGCTCGCCGCGGCCGCCACTTCGGTGGCGTTAGGCGTGGATGAAATATCTATCGCGAATGCCCTGCAACCGCTACAACTGGCGCCCGCCAAAACAGTCGATTTGATGATTCCCGCTGAGGCGGAATTCGTGCTTGAAGGCACGGTCTACCGCGATCGCCGTCATGCGGAAGGCCCGTTTGTAGACCTGACCGAAACCATGGATGTGATCCGCAGCCAACCGGTTTTTAAAATTAAGGCGATCACCCATCGCGCGGATGCCCTCTGGCACGCGCTACTGCCGGGGTCGTTGGAACACAAGCTGCTGATGGGGATGCCGCGCGAGCCAACTATTTTCCGCAAGGTCAATCAAGTCGTCAAATGTCTGGATGTCAACGTCAACCCTGGCGGCTGCTCGTGGCTGCATGCCATTGTGCAAATTGACAAGCAGCACGAAGATGATGGACAGAAAGCCATCCGGGCGGCCTTTGCCGGGCATCGTTCGTGCAAGCATGTTTATGTCGTCGATGCTGATGTGGACATTTACGATTCGCTGCAAGTGGAATGGGCGATGGCAACACGTTTCCAGGGTGATCGCGATCTGGTTGTTCTCGACCGCCAACCCGGCTCCAGCCTGGATCCCAGCGCTGAAGTGGGCACGAAATTGACGACCAAACTCGGCTTCGATCTGACAGCGCCGCTCGGTGAAGCGCGGCGGCATTATGAAAAAGTCGAATATCCGCAAGTTGACCTGAGCCGCTTTCTGAATAAGCAGGAATGAACCACGGAGACACGAAGGACACGAAGTTTTCTCCGTGGAAACACAGAGATTTTTTATACTCTGTGTCTCTGCGGTGGAAATCAAGGTAATCTATGCGACTGACTAAAGAAGAACAAACCATGCTCGATGGCGCGCAAGGCCGCGCCGTCCAGAAGGCGATGGAAATTTTGACCACATTGGGGCGGATTTACGCCGCGGCGCGCCTGATCCCGGTAACGTCGGTTCAGATTTCGGGAGTCAGTTATGCCAATTTGGGGGAAGCTGGGCTTACCTTTCTGGATGAGATGGCTAGCGGTGGTGGGCGCGCTCGCGTGCTGACGACATTGAATCCTGCCGGGATGGATATCGAAAACTGGCAGAATTTGGGCATCAGCGCAGAATTTGCCGAAAACCAGCTGCGCGTGCTGGACGCTTTCGCTCGCATGAATGTCATCACCACGGCGACTTGCACGCCCTATCTGATTGGCAACGCGCCGCATTTTGGCGAGCATATCGCCTGGGCGGAGAGCAGCGCAGTCTGCTATGCCAATTCTGTGCTGGGGGCGCGTACCAATCGGGAGGGCGGCCCTAGCGCATTGGCAGCCTCGCTCACTGGCCTGACTCCGGAATATGGCGCTCATCTTGACGCCTATCGCCAGCCAACGCTGACGGTGAATGTGAAGGGCTTGCAGGGTGAGAATACGGATTTTGGCGCATTGGGTAAAGTGTTGGGTGAAAAGCTGGAACTCATCTCGGGGCAGCGTGTACCTTTAATATGTGGAATTGAGAACGCTTCGGTGGAGAATCTCAAATCATTTTGCGCAAGCGTGGCCACCTATGGAGGCGTGGCCCTCTTCCATATGCAGGGGATCACCCCCGAGGCGAGTCAGATGCTTCCCCCTGGAGACTCGATCACCATCACAGCCGTAGAAATCCAAAACGCCAGAGACTCTATGATCGATGCCACATCCGATGAAATCGATTTTGTCAGCCTGGGTTGCCCGCATTTATCCATCAAAGAGATTGCTCGCATCGCCGAATTACTGACTGGGAAGCAAGTCAAGAAAGAATTCTGGATTACGACCGCCCGCCCGATGAAAGCGATCGCCGATCGCATGGGCTATACGGCGGTGATTGAAGCGGCAGGAGCTAAATTCGCGGCCGATACCTGCTGTGTCGTGGCACCTATCCAGGGCCGATTCCAGGCCCTGGCAACCGATAGCGCCAAAGCGTGTTATTACGCCTATGCTAAAAATAAATTCAAAACCGCACTAATGCCTTTTGATGAGGTCGTTCAAACCGCACTACAGGATTAGCCGATTGCGATCTGGGTGTAACAAGTAATACTACTGGTAGTTTACATATAGCAATCGGGTCTTTAGGAAATGCCGTGAGAAACCCCTTAGGACTTACGCAACTCGATAAAAAATATCCTGAAAATAGGGGTGTGGGGGGGC
>CALCSH010000499.1 GCA_937893815.1 uncultured Anaerolineae bacterium
GGCAACGATAGACCCCTATGGTTATCACCTAACGGTGACTGTCCACCCAGAGCGCAAACCCGATGAAGTCATTCTGGCTCTCGACGAAGAGATTGAGCGCGTGCAGCAGGAACCACCCAGTGTGGAGGCCGTGGCACGCGCAGTCAAACAGGCGCGTGCCTTATTTGCCTACGGCAGCGAGAGCATCACCAACCAGGGTTTCTGGATGGGTTTCTCGGAAATGTTTGCCTCCTACGAGTGGTTTAATGCTTATCTCGAACGCCTGGCTGCTGTAACGCCGGACGATGTGCAGCGCATTGCCCAGACTTATCTTGTTCCTCGCAACCGCGTCGTAGGCACATATGTACCCATGAACAACACCGAGGTGAGCGCATGAACTACCATCAACCTTTTACTTCCAGCCTTCAAACATCCTCCCTCCCCGGGCCCGATGACATCACCCGCGTAGAATTATCTAACGGCATCATATTGCTGGCGCGCTCGAATTTCAACAGCCCTTCGGTGACAGTTCGAGGCCATTTATTGGTGGGGTCGCTATTTGACAGCGATGAAAAGCTTGGCCTTTCTGATTTCACCGCTGCGGCGCTAATGCGCGGTACACAGCGGCGTGATTTTCAGGAAATATACGATGCCCTGGAGAGTGTGGGGGCCAGCCTGGGGTTTAATGGAGCGACGCATGTCACCGGGTTGGGTGGCCGCTCTCTGGTGGAAGATTTGCCCTTATTGCTGGAATTGCTCAACGAGACTCTGCGCCAACCGGCTTTTCCTGCGGAACAGGTAGAACGACTGCGGGCACAACTGCTCACCGGCCTGACGCTGCGGGCGCAAGACACCAGCGATATGGCCTCCCTGACTTTTGATCAGATTGTGTATCAAGATCATCCCTACAGCCGCCCCGAAGATGGCTGGCCCGAAACGATCCAGGCGATTACGCGGCAAGATTTGGTGGATTTTCATGCCCGGCACTACGGTTCGTGCGGCATGGTGATTGCCATTGTCGGCGCGGTGGAACCCCAACAGGCGCTTGCCTGGGTGCAAGATACTTTTGGCGATTGGCAAAACCCTCACCAACCCGAATCCCCCCAACTCCCCGCGGTGATTCCGCTCCGGGAACGGATTGAAAAACGGGTCGAAATTCCCGGCAAAATTCAATCTGATCTGATAATTGGCGCATCCGGTCCTGAGCGCAACGCCAGTGAGTATCTGGCGGCCTCGCTGGGCAATAGTGTTTTGGGTCAGTTCGGCATGATGGGACGCATTGGCGATGTAGTGCGCGAACAGGCCGGGCTGGCCTATTATGCTTATAGCCGTCTGGGTGGGGGAATTGGCCCTGGCCCATGGTATGTGGGCGCAGGCGTCAACCCGGCCAACGTGGAAAAGGCTGTAGAATTGATTCACTCCGAATTGCAACGTTTTATCTCGGAGCCGGTCAGCGAAGAAGAACTTGCCGACAGTCAGGCTAATTATATTGGCAGCTTGCCGCTGAGGCTCGAATCGAATGGCGGTGTTGCCAGTGCGCTGATTAACCTGGAGCAATATGAGCTTGGCCTGGACTATTATTTGCGTTACGCCGATCTGGTGAATGCCGTCACGCCCGAAGCAGCCCTGACCGCAGCGCAGCAATATTTGCACCCCGACCGGCTCGCAGTAGCCGTGGCCGGGGCGTAGTGACGGATGGAAAAGATTTATCATGTTGAAATGCTCACCCAAACCCTGGGTGAGCGCGTTGGCCCGATGGCGCTTGAAACCATGATTGCCGCCAATTTGAAACAAGACAGCATTTTGGGGTTGGTGGGACACAACGAGTATCATTTTGATAGCAATGCTTTCGATGCGAGTGACGCCTATATGGAAGCCCAGCGCCAGATCGCGCTGCGTGTACTGCGCGATAAAAGGGAAATAATTTTGGCGCGCCAGGCTTTTGGACGCTTGACTCACGCCGCACAGGATTTCTACGCCCACAGCAATTACGTCTATTTATGGCGAGAGCAGTTTAATGGAACAGATGTAATGCCCGCGCCCTCGCAGGTGGCCGCTATGGATGAAGTATTGCTCTCGCATCTGGAACTGCATTCCGGCAAAATCTATTTTGGCGAAGCGCTGATCTATATACTGCCCTTCCTCACACCGTGGGTATTCCCGCGCTTGCCCGAAGATTCACACGCCAAGATGAATCTCGACTATCCCGAACGCGGCGATATGTTCCCTTATGCGATTGCCGCCGCCAGCCAGCGCACGATCTATGAGTTTGAGTTGCTCGGTGAGCGTGTAACCGCAGAATTGGGGGATGGAGCCTGGGAGAAGTTTAGAAGCGGATAATGGTTTGCAGGTTGGAACATTGGAACGTTTAACATTCAACCTGCAGCTTGCCAACAATGAATTTAAAAACCGGCGTGGACCTGATCGAAATTCAACGCATCGCGAATGCCATTGAACGCTATGGTGAACGCTTTTTAGCACGCGTCTACACCGCTGACGAATTGGCCCTGATCGGTGAGGATCAGGCCTCGTTAGCGGCACGCTTTGCGGCGAAAGAAGCCGTATCGAAAGCTCTAGGCACAGGCATTGGCGCGGTCAGTTTTCAGGAAATTGAAATCCTGCGAGACGAAGCCCGCGCCCCGGTGTTATATCTGCACGGTGAGGCCCAGCAGATTGCTCAGAAATTCGGGTTGACCACCTGGTCAATCAGTCTCAGCCATACACAAACCCACGCCATTGCGATGGTTGTCGCAATATCCCAATGATGAATGCAAAATGCAGAATGTACATTCATCATTCATCCTTTTGCATTCTGCATTCAGGAGAAAAACATGCTAAAGAAAATTGCCCGCATACTGTTTGGGGTGTTAATTGGATTGCTGATTTTGGTTGCCGCCCTCGCCATCTTCGGCCCGCCGTGGGTCAAGCGAACGGCACAGGAATCGTTCCCCCAAATTGACGGCGAAATCCAGCTCGCCGGACTGGATGGCCCGGTGGATGTGTATCGCGATTCGTATGGCGTGCCGCAGATTTACGCTACCACGCAGCACGACCTATTCGTCGCTCAGGGTTATATTCACGCTCAGGATCGCTTCTGGCAGATGGATTTCTGGCGGCACCAGGGCGCAGGGCGGCTCTCGGAGCTGCTTGGGAATGCCACCGTGGGCACCGATAAATTCCTGCGTACACTGGGCTGGGAGCGGATTGCCAAAGAAGAACTAGAATTATTGGATGCGCCATCGCTCGCCATTTTGCAAGCCTACTCGGAGGGCGTCAATGCCTATCTGGCCGATAAAGATGGGGCGGCTTTGGCGTTGGAATATGCCTTCTTGCCGATTGTCAACAGCGATTATCAACCCGCCCCCTGGACGATGCTCAACTCGTTAACCTGGGCCAAAGCCATGGCCTGGGATTTGCGTCGCAACCTGGATACCGAGATCGACCGTGCTTTGCTCGCCAAAACGCTGACTCCTGAGCAAATTGCCGATCTCTTCCCTCCCTATCCCAGCGATCATCCCGTCATCGTTCCTGGCTTCGCAGTGGGTCAGAGCGCAGCCACTCCACCTTCAACCTTTAACCTTCAACAAGCGCTCTCGCCGCTCTTTTCATCTGCCCAAAGCCAACTCGCTGCCGTTGATACCTTCACCGGCGGCTTTGAGGGGATCGGCTCGAATAGTTGGGCGATCTCCGGTGACCTGACGAATACCGGCATGCCCATTCTTGCCAATGACCCTCACCTGGGGGCGCAAATGCCCTCCATCTGGACCGAAATCGGCCTGCACTGTCTCCCCAAAACGGAAGACTGCAATCTGGATGTCTACGGCTTTTCCTTCGCCGGGGTACCGGGCGTGGTCATTGGGCATAACGATCACATTGCCTGGGGCTTCACCAACGTTGGCCCGGACGTGATGGACCTCTATATCGAGAAGATCAACCCCGAAAACGAGAATCAGTACGAATTCCAGGGCGAATGGGTTGATATGCAAGTTGTTACCGAGCAGATCCAAGTTGCTGGTGGCGAGACTATCGAACATATCGTCCGCCTGACGCAGCATGGCCCGGTGATCACAGCCGATTACGGGCTGGAGACCTTCGCCGAAGATGCCGGTGTGGAAGTGCCCGAATACTACGCCCTTGCGGTAAGCTGGACGGCGTTGGAGCCGACTTGTGTTTTCTGCTCGATTTGGAAATTTGATGCTGCCCAAAATTGGGATGATTTTCGCACCGCCGCGCGTGAGTTCGTTGTCCCTGCCCAAAATCTGCTTTACGCCGATGTGGATGGCAATATTGGCTATCAAATGCCTGGCAATATCCCTATCCGTGTTGCCGGCCACGACGGGATGGACGCCGTCCCCGGCTGGACGGGCGAGTATGAGTGGCAGGGCTATATCCCCTTCGAAGAACTGCCCTACGCCTTCAATCCCCCATCCGGTTATATTGCCACCGCCAATAATGCCGTCGTTGGCCCGGATTACCCCTACCTGATCACCTACCAGTGGTCGTATGGCTACCGCGCACAGCGCATCGTCGAGATGCTTGAAAGCGCTCCCGGCCCGATCGATTTTGCTTATATTCAGCAGATGCAAGGGGATGGTAAAGAGTTGATGGTTGAAGTGCTGCTGCCGGTGTTGATGCAAATCTCATTGGATGATTCTGCTCTCGAAGAAGCCCGCGCCCTCCTTTCGGGGTGGGATGGCCAACTCGAAATGGATTCTGCCCCCGCAGCCCTGTACATGGCCTTCTGGCGAAATCTACTCAATCTGACCTTTGTGGATGATTTACCCGAAGATTACAATGTTGGTGTGGAATCGAGCGCCAAAGAAATTGTCCGCAATCTGGTTACCCAGCCCGACTCCGCCTGGTGGGATGATGCCAACACCCCCGAGGTTGAATCGCGTGACGACGTTTTCGCCGCCGCCTTCGCCGCCGGGTATAAAGAAATCCGCAGCTTGCAAGGCAAAGACCCGGCCAAGTGGTCCTGGGGCGAGTTGCACACGATCACTTTTAATAATCAGGTGATGAGCAGTTTCCCCTTTATCAAGAACGCTTTCAACCGTGGCCCGTACCCTACGGCAGGCGGCGCAGCCATCGTCAACGCCACCGGCTGGGATGAGGCTGCCCCCTACGTGGTAGATTGGCTGCCCTCCATGCGTATGATTGTTGATCTCGGTGAACTGACAAACTCGTTGGGAGTTAATACCACCGGGCAATCGGGGCATCCCTACCACCCCCACTATATTGATCAGGCCGATCTTTGGCGCAATATTCAATACCGCCCCATGCTCTGGGCGCAAGCGGATATTGAAGCCGATGCCGAAGGGCATTTGACGTTTATGCCGTAAGAAACACAAAGACAGGCTGTGAGCATCGTTCACAGCCTGTCTTTTGTTCTATCCTATCCCCACCAACACCAAACCCAGCGAGACAATCCCAATTCCCAGCAATTTTGGTAAATAACGCGGCTCGCCTTGCAGCGTGAGGCCGAGTACTGCTCCAATGGGAATACTCAACTGACGGAAGGCAGCCACATAACTGACATTGGTAACATAGGCCATCGATGCCAGCACCAATCCATAGGTGGCCATAATCACCAACCCGGTTACCAGCCCCGAAAATACCTGAGTCGGATTTCGTAATATGTGCTTCAACTGGCGGCGCTCGGGTCGGTAGAGCAAAGTTCCGATTCCAATCATAACCGCTGTGCTCGTGGCTTGCATTGCAATATAAAACAGAGTGATCTCATACGCAGCGAGTTGACCAGAAAATCCCGCACGTAATTGCGCCAGGGCGAGGTCATCGATCAGCGTGTAGCCAGTGGTACCAATGGCTGCCACCAACGCCATTAGATAGACGATATCGACATACTCACGCCAACGCATTTTTTGGAATCGGGGAAAGGGGAGAATGATACACCCCATTGTAATTAATGCCATCCCGAACAGGCCGAGGGTACCAATATCGCTTTTATGTCCTAAAATCAAACTGATGGCGGAGACAAACAACACTGGCAAAGATCGGGCGAGTGGGTATGCCAGCGAAATGTTGCCATTCCGATACGCACCCGCCAATCCCAAAAAATACACCATTTGCGCCAGTCCGGTCGCCAGCACAAATCGCCAAAGCGAAATCGGCATCTGCAATAAAACGTTGCGATGGATCACTAAAAAGGGAGACATCACAGTTGCAGCCGTAGCCGAGGTGATGGAGAAAAACGCCAGTGATGGATTTCGTCGTTTGCTGATGAAATTCCATGAGGCGTGCATAAAAGCCGAGATGGTGAGCAGAATCGCTGCTGCATAGCTCATTGTGGGGGGGCGCTCCTGTATCGATAAGGCGATGGTTATATCACGATGAAAGCAAAGACGCAATCCAGATAGCAGATTGCGCCTATGTTTTTCCCACCAGAGTTAACTCAGGGAAAGTATGAATAGAAGAGTACCTGGCGAGATGGATTATTTTGCCTAACGCGGCCTAGCCAGCTTTAGCCTGTGCTTCTTCCTTGATCTCCTTGCGAGCTTTGAAGAATTCCAATACCGGCGGAATGAATGAGATGAAGATGATCGCAAAAATTACCAATTCGAAATTTTTCTTCACAAAGGGCAAATTGCCGAAGAAATAGCCCATGAACGTAAATAAGCTTACCCAGGCAATGCCGCCGATCACGTTGAAGGAGACGAATTTGCCATAGCTCATCTTGCCAACACCGGCGACGAAGGGTGCAAATGTGCGAATAATCGGCACAAAGCGTGCCAGAATGATGGTCTTTCCGCCGTGTTTTTCGTAGAACTGTTGGGTCTTAATAAGATATTCCTGCTTCAACCAGCGGATATTTCCGCTGAAAGCGCGTTCTCCGATGAAGTGCCCAATCCAGTAGTTGACGGTATCGCCCAAAACGGCAGCCACAGCCAGAAGCCCAAACAACAGCCACGGGTTGAGCGCGCCCAGTGCCGCAAAACTGCCTGCCGCAAAGAGCAATGAATCGCCGGGCAAGAAGGGCGTCACGACAAAACCGGTCTCCATGAAGATAACCAGGAAAAGCAATGCATACGTCCAGGTGCCATACTGCGTGATGATGGCGCTCAGGTATTCATCCAAGTGCAATATAAAATCAATTAAATGGGTAATTAGTTCCATAGTTTCTATCCTTCGGTTAAGATGCGGGCGGGATTATAACGGGTTTGGGTTGAAAGTTGAAGGTTGAAAGTAGAAAGTGAGAAGTAGAAGCATAAACGACGAACTCCCAACATCTCACATCCTACTTCCTACTTCCTACTTCACTTCGTTATTCTTCCGTGATCGTGATCGTAATGATCAAATCACCATCGGGAAGATCGCCGCCCTGTGATGGATCGCGCGGCGTCAGGCTTTCGAGTACATCCATACCCTCGATTACTTCTCCAAAGATGGTATAGCTGCCATTGAATTGTTCTTCAGGCGCGTAGGTGATGAAGAATTGGCTGCCGTTGGTATCCGGTCCGGTGTTGGCCATACCAACTAATCCAGCCCGATCGAAATTTAGGTCGTCAGAAACTTCGTTGGCGAAAGCATACCCGGGGCTGCCCATTCCTGTTCCGGTGGGGTCACCGCTCTGGGCAATGAAGCCAGGGAGTACGCGGTGGAAAGAAACGCCGTCGAACCAGCCTTCTCGCGCTAAAAAGACGAAGCTGTTCACCGTCAGTGGGGCGAAATCAGGGAAAAGCTCGATGACAATATTCCCTTTTTCGGTCTCGATGGTGGCGGTATACGCCTTGAGCGGGTCAATTACCACGGGCGGGCATTCGGCATATTGCTCATCATCGAAGGTGTACAATCGCAGAATATCGGAAATACTGGCTGAATCTAGCGGACCGTTGTACGGGTTATTATTGATGACGATAAACGGCGTGCCGGGTAAGCCGATTTGCTGGCCGAGTTGCCAGGTATTCTCAGCAAAGGTGACAATCTCTTCGCTGTTGAGGTCAATTTTAAATTGGTCTGTGTCCAGGCCGAGCGTAGTGGCGCTTTCGATCAGATAGGTTTGAAAATCGTTCGGCGTGTAGCTGGTCCACAGATTGGCGGTTTCGTACAGGAAATCGTGCATTTCCCAGAATTTATCTTGCAGACCGGCAGCTTCGGCAGCCTGGGCTGCGAGCAGCGCTTTATCATGGATGGATGCTAGCGGGAAGTGACGATAAACAATGCGGACGTCTTCCGGAAAGTCAGTTTTGAGTTGCGCCATCACGGGCGCAAGTTGGGCACAGTATGGTCATTGGAAGTCGCCGTACTCAACGATAGTGAGCGCGGCGGTTTCGGGACCGTATACCCAATCACTTTCGGTGACGGCAAATAATTCGGCATACTGGTCGGACGGTTCAGGCACCGAGCTGACCAGAGTACACTCACTGGCAAATTCTGCGGGTACTAGTTCGGCAGCTGCTACCGTTTCTGTGGGATTTGCTTCCTCCGAGGAAACCTCGCTGGGCAGGATCTCGGTCGCCACAACCTGGGTGGCGGTATCCACTTCGGTAGTGGGTGCTGCTTCGAGAGCGGTGGGCTGCTCCCCGCCGCAGGCGGCCACAATCAGCGGAAAAATCAATAGGGGCACAAATAATTTTCTAAACATAGTTTCTCCTTGTAAACCTTCCACGATTGGGTCTCTGGGAATCCCCGTGGTAGTTGTCCAGATTAGGGTATTGGGCGTGCTCCACACGCCCAATACCCTAAATCTGGGATTTCTCACGGCAGTTCCTAAAGACCCACGATTTTAGCAACCTGGAAGGGATTAGTGTAGTACTACCATTTTTTGTAACTGTTCATAACTCCAAATCCAGGATATGCGAAAAAGAAAATCGCTTAGTGATGAGCTTCGTTGGCGCAATTTGAGCACGATATCACCTACCGATACCTCGGCTACGCCACTGGCGCCACTGGAACCGCCGGGGGAATCGGCATAGGCGCCGTGGAAAGCAAACCAGGCCTGGTTGAGCTTGCGGATGCTGTAGCCATTCTCGAGAAAAATCTGGCGGCGGGCTTCCATATACGCTTCGGCGGCTTCGATTTTTCCCTCAGCAAGCAGTTCATCGGCGGTGACGCGGGTTTCGTGCATCGCGGCGCGGTATTCGAATACGGGCGGGGTTTCACCCTCGGCGGCAGGCTCGTCGGTGGGTGCATATTCCGGCTGTGGTTCGGGGGGCGGAATCAGTTCAGGGTAGAAACGCTCAATCAATAGTTCACTGATTTCGATGCCTGCCATATTGGCTGTGGTTTCGTTGATGGTGCGCAATTCGTAATTCTTCATGTAGCTGAGGCCCAGCGGACGCAGGGTGAGGTAGTTGTGAACCCATTCATGGGCGACAACTTCGAACATCCAGGCGGTGTCGCTGGTTTGTTTGACCATCGTCGGATACATTCCCACACCGCCAATATTGACCACTACTGAAGAAACATCCAACGCGCGATCGACCTGCGTCTCGATCGCCGCGCGTTGATCAACCGTCAGATTGGGATCGAGCGAAATATCTTCATCCTGGTGGATAACCGCGCGCGGCGAGACGATCAACGCCAGCGGCAGTGGGGTGACATGGTATAAAACCGGCGGCAGCGGCTGCCCACCAAAACCCAGGCCGAGTTCTGTGGTCACCGCACTTAACTGGTTTTGGATAATGGATTCGGCAACTGGAGCCAGGTGATTTCGCTGCTGGTAGAGTTGATCGAGTTGCTCGCGGGTAAATTGAGATGCAATTTCGGGATTAATGATATCGGGGCTGGTGTAGTAGGCATCCAGGTCACCCTCTGTTTGCTGGATGCGGGTGATCAACTCGAAATAGTCGATCACGATTTGATGCTGGTCAGCAGGTGAGATGTAGCGCTCTGCTCCCAGGCCGATCTGCGCTATTTTGATTTGCAATGCATCCAGAGTCCAGGTAGCGAAATCAAACTCTGTGTTGCGGGTGAAGGCGCGTACTTTTTCGGTCTGGTCGCCGACCTCCTGCGTGCTGCGCACCAGTAAGAAAGCAAGTGCCAGTACAATCCCCAACGCTCGAGATACTCGTCCAATGAAGCGTAATTTTGCCCGCATAATGCGCCCGATTGTATCATGCAGAGTTTAGAGATAGATGATAAACTGGTATTGCTCTCCGGGAATCGCCGTACTGGCTGGGTTTTGAACGGTAATTCCCAAAAAACCGACGGTCGTACCGCAACCATTTGTGACCTTTGTGGTTAATGGATTGACTCAGTTCATAAAAGTGAATTCTCACCCCCATGGAGCCATTATGAAGAAGACTTCTAAACTAAAACCGAACGACAAGCGCGAAATTTTCGGCTGGGCCATGTACGATTGGGCTAACTCTGCCTTCAGCACCACGGTAGGGACGGTTTTCCTTGGCCCGTATCTGGCATCGCTGGCTGCCACGGCTGCCGAAGCCCATGCCGATGGCATGGCGCGTTTTCTGGGTGTTCCGATTGCCCCCGATTCATTCCTGCCTTATACCGTTTCGCTCTCCGTCTTCTTGCAGGTGCTATTCTTGCCCATGTTGGGCGCCATAGCCGACTATTCACACATGCGTAAGCAGTTGATGCAGGTTTTCGCCAGCATCGGCGCCATAGCCACCGTCGCCATGTTTTTTGTCACCCAATCCGTCTGGTGGTTAGGTGGTGTACTCTTCATGGTTGCCAATCTCTGTTTCGGCGCGGCGATTGTTTTCTACAATGCCTATCTGCCCGATATTGCCAGCGAAGACCAGCGCGACCGCGTTTCATCCTACGGATGGGCGATGGGCTATCTCGGCGGTGGATTGCTGTTAATTTTCAACTTGGCCTTCTACATGTTCAGTGACAAGCTGGGTGTCCCTGGCGGTTTGGCAATCCGCATCAACCTGGCTTCTGCCGGTGTGTGGTGGTTGGGCTTTTCCTTCTTCACCTGGGCGCGGTTGCGTTCACGCAAGGCCTCTCGCCAACTGCCGAAAGGAACCACCTACCTCAAGGTGGGTTTTAGTCAGTTGCGCCACACCCTCAAAGAAATCAAGAATTTCCCTGAAACGCTCAAATACTTGCTGGCCTATTTCTTGTATAACGATGGTATCCAAACCGTAATTGCCGTTTCGGCCACTTTCGCCGCGGCGCCATTGATTCGCGGCGGCCTGGAACTCGATCAGGGCACGCTGACAATGGTGATTCTGATGATCCAGTTTGTGGCCTTCGGCGGGGCGCTCTTCTGGGGAAAGCTGGCCGGATGGGTGGGTGCAAAGCGCTCGATTATCATCAGTCTGGTGATCTGGTCGGGCGTAGTGATCTTCGCGTACGCTGGTTTGCAAGGTGATACGCGCGTGCTGCAATTCTGGGTTCTGGGCGCTTTCATTGCTCTGGTAATGGGTGGCAGTCAGGCCATCAGCCGCAGCCTTTTCGCACAGATGATCCCCGATGGGCAAGAAGCTGAATATTATTCTTTCTACGAAATTTCCGAGCGTGGCACCTCCTGGATCGGTCCGTTGATCTTCGGCGTGATGAATCAGGCCTTTGGAAGTTTGCGCCCGGCCTTGCTCTCACTGATTTTCTTCTTTTTGATGGGGCTTATCATTCTGCCCTTCGTCAATGTCGAAAAAGCAATCGCCGATGTCAAGGCGGCGGCTGGCGCAAAATAAGCTGGTAGCTGGTGGGGTGGACTTGAAAAATCCACCCCACTTTTGAATTTCTTCTATGACTCATCTCACAGGCCCCGAACGGGCTTCTTACGTTCAAGATATGTTTACGCGCATCGCCGCACGCTACGATGCGATGAATCGATTAATGACCGCGGGACAAGACGCGGTGTGGCGACGGGAGGTCATCCGGCGCGCGGCCCTGCCCCCCGGCGTGGGTCTCGTGCTGGACCTCGGGGCGGGTACCGGCGACCTGAGTTTTGATGCCCTCCAGCAGAATCCAGGGTCCCGCGCCATAGCTGCCGATTTCACCCTCCAGATGATGCGCATTGGCCAGCAGCGTTTCGATGATCCATTCCTGAGCTGGTCTGCCGTGGATGCTTTACACATCCCCTTTCCCGAAAATACTTTTGATGCGGTTATCTCTGGTTTTTTGCTGCGTAATGTGATTGACGTATCTCAAGCTTTGGCGGAACAATACCGTGTGCTCAAACCCGGTGGCAGAATCGTTTCGCTGGATACGACCAAGCCGCGACCTGGCTTGCTGGCGCCATTCATTCGTTTTCATATGCACACCGTTATCCCTGCGTTGGGGAAACTGCTCACCGGCGAGGCCGAGGCGTACACCTATCTGCCGGACAGTTCCGAAAATTTCCTACTGGCCGAAGATTTGGCGGCCAAAATGAGTAGTGCAGGCTTTGGCGATGTCAACTTTCGACGGCGCATGTTCGGCGTAGTGGCGATCCATTGGGGAGAAAAATGAGTCAGGGCGTCATCCCGTCTCGACGCTCCGACGCTCCGAAGCTCCGACGCATTATCGTAGGCATCAGTGGGGCTTCGGGAGCCATCCTCGGGATTCGAACACTGCAAGTTTTACGCGCCAACCCCGAGATGGAAACGCATCTCGTCATCTCTCCATCAGCACGCCTCACCATTCAGCAAGAAACCGACTGGAAGCTCGAAGATGTTCTGGCGCTGGCGGATGTCATTCACAAATATAGTGATATTGGTGCATCCATCGCATCAGGTTCTTTTTCTGCGCATGGAATGATCGTCATCCCCTGCTCAATCAAGTCGCTCTCGGCGATTGCCAACTCCTACAGCGATAATCTGCTCACCCGAGCCGCCGATGTGACTCTGAAAGAGGGCCGACCGCTAGTGCTGGTGGTGCGTGAAACCCCGCTGCACCGCGGCCACCTGCGCCTGATGGATTTGGCATCGCAGGCTGGAGCAGTTATCTTCCCGCCAATGCCCGCCTTCTACGCCCGCCCGACTACGCTTGATGAAATGGTGGATCATATTGTCGGGCGTGCCCTGGCGCTGCTTGGGGTGGAGAATGAGTTGTATCACCAGTGGAAAGCAGATGGTTTTGAGCCTGGGGTATAATGAAACAAACTAGCTGAAAGGAACATACTTATGACTGGTTTTGAGCGAATAACTTTCGAATCAGATATTCTGGGGGGGCGAGCCTGCATTCATGGAATGCGGGTCTCTGTAGCCATGATTGTTAATTTAGTATCTAATGGTCTGACGACGAATGAAATTATCCAAGAATACCCCTACCTCGAACCGGAAGACATTCAACAGGCTTTGCGATATGCCCATGTCGGCCAAAATTGTGGATTGGCTGCGGGAAACTGGTCATGATGCCGTTCATCTGCACGATGAAGGTCTCGATCGATTATCGGATGAAAAAATACTCGAAAAAACGCGCCGCGAACAACGAGTTGTCCTCACACATGATTTAGATTTTGGTGACTTAATGGCTTTGAGCCAGCGTGAAGGTCCGAGTGTTATTATTTTCCGGTTGCAGGATATGCGACCAATCACTGTTCAGATTTATTTGGTAGAAATACTTAATCACCATTCGGATGTATTGGAGCAGGGGATTGTAGCCAGCGTTTCTGAGCGCCGTATTCGTGTGCGCCATTTACCCATTTGATATGACCACCAGAAACCTCACCAAAGCCGCCCTACGCGGCGAACCCTCCTATGTCTGGCGAGCGGGACAAGATCGTCGCTTGAAGATGATTATCGATGCCGCCGGAGAACGTGTGCGCGGCCGCGTGCTGGAAAATGGCTGCGGCGTGGGCATGTATGTGGAAAAATTGAGTGCCTATGGCGGCCAGGTTATCGGCCTGGAATTTGATTTTGAGCGCGGCGTCGAAGCGTATGCCAAATCGCCGCATATTATCAACGCGGCCGGGGAGAATTTGCCTTTCCCTACCGAGAGCTACAACCTGATCCTAAGCCACGAAGTCATTGAGCATGTACAAGATGACCGCGCCGCCGTCGCCGAAATGGTGCGCGTACTCAAGTCGGGTGGCCGAGCTGTGATCTTTTGCCCCAACCGCGGCTATCCCTTTGAGACGCACGGTATCTACTGGCGAGGGGAATATCATTTTGGGAATAAACCATTGGTGAACTGGTTACCGCGAATATGGCGTGACAAACTCGCGCCGCATGTGCGCGTGTATTCGCGGCGAGATATGGAGAGTCTGTTTGCAGGTTTGCAGGTTTGCAAAATTGAGCAAACCACTGTCTTTGGTGCGTATGATAATATCATTGCCCGTTTCGGGCAGTTGGGGCGCGTTTTGCGAGCTGTACTACAATTTTTAGAGCACACACCGCTGCGGATATTGGGTTTATCTCATTTTTGGATAGTAGAAAAAACATAACGCAAGGATGCAAAGAAGCACAGACGCGAGGCAAATACTAGTGACATTACGTCCTGCTCCCTTTTCGGCCTTACGTTAAACTGAACGTGCAAAAGCTGTTAGCGCCAGTACAATTACCCCCAAAATCAGATTGATCTGTAGTAGTAATTTCTCGCGCCGCCGAAGGTTTTCCATCTCTGGTGCGGATTGTCCGCGGGCGCGTTTCATTGCTGCCCGGCGTAGGGATGGCAAAATGCCCCAGGTGAGTGCGGCACTGAAGGCCACCATCAGGCCAAAGACGAGATGTTTGATCAGTATCGCTCCGGCCCAGGGACTGTTGATTGCCAAAAAACCTTTATATTGCGGGCTGGCGCTCATTTGTAGCATCCCGCTGCCCAGTAATAATGCCGCGCTGAACCAGGCGAGCGGGTCCAGCTTGCGTTGAAGCGCATCCAACAGGACGGCGTATTTTTCATCATCCAACGATTTGTGCGCCGCGGGGATGACAACAATCGATAATACAGCGAGGCCACCGATCCAGAGAACGGTGGCCTGCATGTGTATCCAATAGGCAATTGTGAGCGCCCACGTTGGGGTTTGCATTTACCTGCAATTCTCCTGTGCGGCGCTCATCATTTCCTGGTAAACGGCGTTGCCGCTATACTGGAAAGCCTGATCGTAGAGTTCGTCTACATCGCACCAGTAACCCTGTGTTTCAAGAGAGTGTGCATAACCGACCAGCGCATCCACGTAACGCTGCGCCGCCGTCCAGCCGGAGCCATCGTGCAGGTTGGGTGTCATTGCCGAAACTTGTTGGAAATAGTCAATTGCCTGTGGCCAGTCCACATCCCAGAAACTCGCTCCGGTGATGTAGTAGCGCGCCCAGGTACGCCAACCATCGGCTTCGGTATCCAGCACGCCAAAACTCTCGGCCAGGGTTAGATCGTAAATGCCGCCTTCCAGGCTGCCGAGGCTAATTTTCTGCACCCCGCGCATTCTCAATGAGAGATACAAAATTCCATCGACATCCAGTGCCCAGTATTGGGAGTCGCGTTTGCGCAATTCTTCGACGGTCTCGATGGCCTGCGTCCATTCTTTGTTGGCGACATGGCCTTCAGCTTTTGCGTAAAGTTCTTCGATGGCGCGTGTATCCGGTGTGGGGGTAATCGGAACCTCGGTGGGGGTCGGGGCGGCCGTGGGTGTAGCCGTCACATTGAGAATCAGGAGCACCTCCGCCAGCTTGTCCGTTATGCCGGGGTAGGTCGGCTCTATACCAATCACGTATTCAAAGCGCTGACGGGCGACTTCGTACCGCCCGGCTTCCATATCCAGTACACCCAGGGTGAACTGCTCGGCGCTCAGCAGTGCGGCCTGGTCGGATTGACGGCGCAACCGTCGGCTGATACCGTTGCGATAGCCAAAAAATCCACTGATGAGCAAAAGCAAGATCAAGCCGAGCAGAGCCAGACCGGCGGTCTTGCCCCAGCCGCGGCGACTGCGTTTTTTTGGCGGTTCCGCATCCATGGCTGGCTCCACCTGAATTGGGGATGTATCCTCCCCCGAGGAAGGGTTGATAGCTGTAGGTTGAGTTTCGTTCATAGTTTCATCATTCATGCGATCAATTCTAATGCGGAAAATCTATTCCGTAAAGCATGGCAAAAAATAACAGGCTCTTTGAGACTTTGCGTGGAGGTTCCCAGATTTGGGGGTGTGGCGGGTGT
>CALCSH010000500.1 GCA_937893815.1 uncultured Anaerolineae bacterium
CGCACGCCCTATACCCCTAAATCTGGGATTTCTCACGGCAGTTCCTAAAGACCCAATAAACACACTCGAATCTTTGTGCAAATTTACGGTGAGTTTTTGAAGGATATGGTGGATACACTAGCACGGAAAACACCCCCAAAAGCATCAAAATCTGTGGCATTAAAAAAAACTTTGCTGGCAGGATTGGTTCTTGGGTTACTGGCGTTCGCCGGGATCATCGGGGGGGGATTCGGCTATCAGCACGGCGCGGCTTTAGCCGCCGAAGTGCAACTCCCGCCGGGTGATGAGGTGGTTGATGCGCAGTATCAATTGGGGCTGGAAGATTATCAGGCGGGAAATTACGAACTGGCGCGTCAGCGCTTCGAGTATGTTGTGGCTTTTGCCCCCGATGCGTATCCCCATGCCTGGGTCGCTCTCACCGAAATTTTGCAAATTTTGGATACGACGGCCACCCCAACATTGACATTGCCGCCTCCCACCATTCCGCCAAGTCCTACGATTACACTCACACCCACGCCCGACCCCAGCGGGGTTGAATCGATCTACCAGCGTGCTCAATCCCTGTTGGCGGCTGGCGACTGGGATGGGGCGATCGCCGCTCTGATTGCCCTGCGCAACGAATATCTGACCTACCGCGTCTTTGAAGTCGATGACAGTTTTTTTGCCGCGCTACGCAATCGTGGTGAGCAACGCATTTTGAATTTAGGCGATCTAGAGGGGGGCATCTACGATCTCTCCCTGGCTGAAAAATTTGGTCCATTGGATTATCAGGCTACGGTGTATCGCGGTTGGGCCAGATTGTACCTGACGGGTTTAGGCTTTTGGGAAGCCTACCCGGAGCAGGCGGTCTTTTATTTTGGCCAGGTGGCTGCCGCCGTGCCTGGTTTGCGCGATGGCACCGGATCCAGTGCCGGATGGCGTTATCGCATGTCGTTATTAGATTATGGCGCGCAGCTCGCTGCTGAAAAACATTGGTGTGAGGCGCAGCAGCAATACGAACTCGCCGTTCAGTTTGGTGGTGGTGAAGAAGATTTGCCACTTACCCTGACACATGTCGCCTATAAGTGTTCGCCGCCGACACAAACCATTAGCCCAACACCATCGATTGCCGCCTCCGCGACCATTTCGCTTACACCCACAAACGGGCCATCTTTTACACCAACATTGGCGTTGCCAACATCAACTGCAAGCGGAGTGCCGACGGCATCTCGTACATCGGCATTACCCACGAATACACTCACTTCGATTCCAGCCGCTACTTCAACCTCGCTGTCCTCGCCGACGGCAACCTCCGCACTACCTACCTATACAGCGACCGTTCTCTCACCGCCCACAGTGACTTCTTCCCCGATTCCTTTGCCTACGGCTACGCCTATCCCGCCAACCAATACCCCAATACCGCCGAGCATTACGCCAACGACACCATAGAACCATCATGTCTCAACCACGTTCACAAAAAGTTTCTCAGTCGTCTTCCTCTGCTTGCCTCTCTTGGGCAGCGCTGGGTGTGGCATTGGTTGTACTGATGATCGTGACCGGTTTCGTAAGCTATGCTGCGAGCCGGGAAGTGAGTTATGCTCGAAATTACCCCACGGTGGCGCCAACGCTGCCCGGCTTTGAGCCGTTGATTCCCATTGCTGAATCCAAGACCCCAGCACCCGATGTGACCACCACCGAGCGCCCTACTTTACTCCCGCTGCCCAGTCAGACGATTGTTGTTACACCAACCCTTGTCCCCTGGGACGGTACCGAGCGCGTGACAGTTTTGTTGATGGGGTTGGATTACCGCGATTGGGCAAATGAAGTCGGCCCATCCCGCTCCGATACGATGATCCTGGTGACGATGGATCCTCTCACAAAAACGGCAGGTGTTTTGTCGGTGCCGCGTGATCTCTGGGCCGCGATCCCTGGGGTAGGGCACGCCAAAATCAACACGGCCCACGCCTACGGTGGTCCCAGCCTGGCTGTGCAAACCGTGGAATTGGTCATTGGAGTGCCGATCCACTATTATGCGGTGATTGACTTCGATGCTTTCATCCGTTTTATAGACGAACTTGGCGGTGTTAAGCTCGATATTCCTGAGCGCATCAAAATTGATCCCCTGGGGGATAATAATACGCGCTATCTCCAACCCGGCGTGCAGACATTGCCTGGAGAGCTGGCGCTGGCTTATGCGCGCAACCGCAGCCACGGCGACGGCGATTTTGATCGCGCCCGTCGCCAGCAGCAGGTGATTATGGGGATTCGGGATCGTATTCTAAATCTTGAATTGCTGCCGATGTTGATTAGCAAAGCGCCTACGTTGTATAATGAATTGGCCTCCGGTATCACGACCAATTTGCAATTGGATGAAGTGCTACGTCTGGCGGCCTTGGCGGTGCAAATCCCCCGGGAGAGTATCCGCCAGGGTGTGATTGATACCAATTATGTGGCTTACGGTTGGTCGCCGGACAAGTTGAGCATTCTCGTTCCCTATCCGGATCGCATCCGCGTTTTGCGTGACGAAATATTTGACACGGCAGGCTCCTTAGCGCCCCTGGCGCCCGGCAACGAACTGGAGCGTTTGGCAATGGAGTCGGCCAGGATCGCTGTGTGGAATGGCAGCGACGATCCGAGCCTGACCCAGCGCACCGTGAATTACTTGCGTGCCCAGGGAGCGGATGTGGTTGAAACAAAAGAGCTGGATGAGCGTTATCCAAACACGGTTTTGGTAGATCATGTGGGCCGCCCTTATTCCATGCACTATCTCGCAAATTTATTGGGTGTGCAGACGCGCCAGATCGAATTTAATTATGATAATACCAGCCCGGTTGATGTGGTTGTTGTGCTGGGCGATGACTGGGCGGCCGTTAATCCGCTGCCTTGAAAGAGAAACGATTGGATGCCATGATAGACTCAAACTTACCCCTGATTGACCTGCACCGCCACCTGGATGGCAGCCTGCGCCTGGAGACGATTTTGGATTTGGGGCGTCAGCACAATCTGCCGCTTCCCGCCTGGGACGTTGAATCCCTGCGACCGTATGTGCAGGTGATGGAACCGCAGCCCGGTGTAATGGCCTTTCTTGCCAAATTTGAGTGGATGGTGGGCGTGCTGGCCGATTATGATGCTTGCCGTCGCGTGGCGTACGAAAATGTCGCTGACGCCTGTTACGAGGGCATCGATCATATTGAACTGCGTTTTAGCCCGGTATTCATGGCTCAGCCTCACGCGCTTGATCCGGCGGGGGTGGTCGCCGCTGTGGTGGAGGGCGTGCAGCAAGGCCGCGCCGACTTTGATATTCGCGTCAAGCTGATTGGCATCATCAGCCGCACCTACGGCCCGCAGATGGGCTGGCAAGAATTGGATGCCTTGTTGACACAGAAAGAACATCTCGTGGCCCTCGATCTAGCTGGCGATGAAGCCAATTATCCCGGCAATCTTTTTGTGGAGCATTTCAAAAAAGGCCGCGATGCTGGCTGGCAGATTACCATTCACGCCGGAGAATCCGCTGGAGCGGAGAGTATCTGGCAGGCCATCAGCGATTTGGGCGCCACACGTATTGGTCACGCTGTAACTGCTATCCACGACCCCGCCCTGCGAGAGTATATGGGCGAGCACAAGATTGGTATCGAGGCCAACCTGACCAGTAACCTGCAAACCATGACAGTCCCCACCTTATCCCGCCATCCCATGCGCGCTTTTCTGGAGCAGGGTTTGCTAGCTACGCTCAACACAGATGACCCCGGCATCAGCGCCATTGATCTGGCCTACGAATATAAAGTCGCTGCCCCCGCCGCGGGCCTGACCGCCGACCAAATCCGCCAGGCGCAGCGCAACGCCCTGGAGATTGCTTTTCTCTCCGACAGCGAAAGAACCGCGCTCAGAGAAAAACACTGAACCACAGAGACACACGGAAAAGTTCTTTTCAACCTTCAACCTGCTAACTTGTAACCCGTCAACCAGTAATATTTGTAACCGCCCGTACCGCACTCCGCGACCGGGACGAACTGAATACTGGCAACTAAAAACTATGGGTCTCTGAGATTTCGCAAGGTAAAGCCCAGATTTGGGGGTGTGGCGGGTGTGAAACACCCGCCACACCCCCAAATCTGGGTACCTCCACGCAAAGTCTCAAAGTGCCAAAACTATTTACTGAACTGGCCCCTACCCTGAAAGGAGGGAACCTTGTCCACCACCCCTGTTGATTCCCCTACGGAACGCAGAAAAATTACCACGCGCAGCTTTGCGCGAAAAAAGCAGCGCCGAGAGCCGATCTCTATGCTGACGGCTTACGATTATCCCACCGCGCTGGCCCTCGACCGCGCTAGAGTCGATTCGATTCTGGTGGGCGACTCGCTCGGTATGGTCGTGCTGGGCTACGAGAACACACTTCCGGTCACCATGGCCGATATGCTGCATCACTGCCGTGCTGTAGCTCGCGGGGCGCGCTATGCCCTGATGATTGGTGATATGCCCTTTATGTCGTATCAGGTGGATGTGAATGATGCCGTGCGCAACGCCGGACGATTTCTGCAAGAAGCCGGGATGGACGCCGTCAAGCTCGAGGGTGGGCGTGAGCGTGAGGCTGTGATCCGTGCCATTGTGGGGGCGGGCATCCCCGTGATGGGCCACCTCGGGCTGACCCCGCAGAGCGTGCACCAATTTGGCGGGATGCGCGCTCAGGGGCGCAGCGCCGCGGCGGCCCAACGCTTGCTCGAAGATGCGCTGATGTTGCAAGACGCGGGCTGTTTCAGCATCGTGCTGGAGTCGGTTCCGGCGCGGCTGGCCGAATTGATCTCCCAACGGCTCGAAATCCCCACGATTGGTATCGGCGCGGGTGCAGGCTGCGACGGACAGGTACTCGTCACCCACGACTTGCTGGGCCTGTTCGAGCGCTTCACGCCGCGCTTCGTCAAGCAGTATGCCAATTTCTACGAGCAAATGGAAACCGCCTTCAACGCGTATAAAGCCGATGTCGAAACCCGCTCCTTCCCCGCGCAAGAGCACACCGTCGAAATGCCCGAAGACGAGTGGGTACAGTTTCTTGAAGACGTTGACGCATGACAAACAGACGTTTTGACGTTTTAGTTGTCGGAACCGGCGCCCTCGCCAACCTGTTCGCGGCTCGGCTCTCGCTGGCGGGCGCTTCTGTAACCTTGCTGGGCACATGGCCCGAAGGGATTGCGGCGATTAACGAGCACGGCATCCGGTTGACGGATTCGGAGAACGGGGAGATTTCTATCCCCGCCCGCGCCACAGCTGACCCCGCTGAGTGCGCCGGGGTGCGACTTGCGCTAGTGTTGGTCAAAGCCTGGCAAACGGAGCGGGCGGCGCATCAACTGGCGATGTGTTTGAGCGATGATGGCATCGCTCTGAGCTTGCAGAACGGACTGGGAAATCGCGAAATCCTTTCGAGCACGCTCGGCGAATCGCGCGTCGAGTTAGGTTCCACCACCACCGGAGCAACCCTGCTTGGGCCGGGTCATGTGCGTCCTGGCGGGGAGGGAGTTATTTCATTGGGGGCAAATCCCGCTCTCGGGCCGCTGATTCAGCTTCTTGAGCAGGCAAACTATTCCATAAAACTTGCCCCTGATGTAGATGCACTCACCTGGGGCAAACTGGCCGTCAACGCCGCCATCAACCCACTGACCGCCTTGCTGGGTGTACCCAACGGAGAATTGCTGCAGCGCCCCGCAGCCCGCGCCCTGATGACATCCATCGCCCGCGAAGTCAAAGCCGTGGCTACTGCTCGCGGTGTAAGCCTGCCTTTTGTTGACCCCGCCGTGGCTGCCGAGACGGTGGCACGTCGCACGTCGCAGAATCGCTCCTCGATGTTGCAGGATGTGCAGCGCGGTGCGCCTACCGAAATAGATGCTATTTGCGGCGCGGTGGCGCAGGCTGGTGACGAAGCTGGCATTCCCACGCCCGTGAATCGGACCCTGTGGCTGCTGGTAAAAGCGCTGACGGACGATCAAAGACGAGCGACCGAAGAAAACCAACCTGTAACCTCCTAATTTTCAACCATAAACTGAACTATGAAAACGATAACAACTATTCCCGAACTGCGCGCTGAACGCGCAAAATTGAACGGCTCCGTAGGTTTTGTGCCCACGATGGGCTATTTACATGAAGGCCATCTTTCACTGGCGCGGCGCGCCTGCGAAGAATGTGCCTCGGTTGTGGCGAGCATTTTCGTCAATCCCACCCAATTTGCCCCCAGCGAAGATTTGGCTTCTTACCCGCGAGATTTGGCGCGTGACTCGCGCCTGCTCGAAGAAGTGGGCGTAAACCTGCTCTGGACGCCCACGCCGGACGAGATGTACGCCGAAGGCTATCAGACCTGGGTGACGGTAGATGAAGTTACCAAAGTTCTTGAAGGCGCCAGCCGCCCGACACATTTCCGCGGCGTGACCACTGTGGTGACGAAACTCTTCAATGCTGTGCAGCCGCAGAAAGCTTATTTTGGACAAAAAGATGCTCAACAGGCGGTGGTCATCCGACGTATGGTGCAGGATCTGAATTTCCCCATTGAGGTTATCGTCTGCCCGATTGTGCGTGAACCCGACGGGCTGGCGCTTTCCAGCCGTAACACTTATCTTAACCCAGACCAACGCCAGGCGGCCACCGTGCTCTCACGCTCGCTGAACGCTGCCAGAGATGCCTTCCTGGCCGGGGAGCACGACGCCCACAAGTTACGCGCCCTTATCACCGAAATCGTCAACGCCGAGCCGATGGTCACTCTGGAATATATTTCTTGCGCTCACCCGGATACCTTGCAAGAACTTCACGGCGCAGTCGAGCGCGCGCTGCTCTCGATGGCGGCGCGCGTCGGCAAGACGCGCTTGATTGATAATATTGTGGTCGGGTAGCCTGATTGTTGAATAGCCTTATAGTCCGATAGTCAGCGAGGAGGAAATTATGGCAAAAAACGAGCGATTTGAGGATGGTAAGGCCTGGCAGCAGGCGCGGGTTTTGACGAATAGCTTGTATGCTGTCACGGAAACGGGAACTTTCTGTAATCGTCAGCAGAAGGTTGAACACCGATTAATCTCACGCAAAGGCGCAAAGGCGCCAAGAAAGCTGAGTAAAAACCGGTCTTTGCGTGCAAAATGTTTAGTTGTACTATTGACCACTACACCATTTATGATAAAGCCACCGAAACCAAAAAACTCATTAATGCCTTCATCGCCTACCTCCGCCGCCGCCCAAATTGACCACCCGACCACTAGACCATTCGATAACCCGACCACCTGACTACCATAACTATGCTACTAACAATTGATATCGGCAACACCAACATTACTTTGGGCCTCTACGACGGCGAAAACCTCGGGCCGCGCTGGCGGCTGGCGACCAACCATGATCGTATGCCTGACGAGTATGGCCTACAGATCGTCGGTCTGATTCAGCACGGTTGCTGCGCACCCGATACGATCACCGGCGTTTGCATGGCCTCGGTTGTGCCGCCGCTGACGACCAAAATTATGCAGGCCTGCCGTGATTATCTGGGCCATGAGCCCCTCAATGTGGATGCCGGGGTTAAGACAGGCGTGCGCATTCGCTATGAAAGCCCGCGCTCGGTCGGCGCTGACCGTATTGTGGATGCCGCCGCCGTGCAGCGTCTGTATGGCGGCCCGGCCTGCGTGGTCGATTTTGGTACCGGCACAACGTTCGATGCCATCTCCGCCTCAGGTGAATATCTCGGTGGGGCAATTGCCCCCGGCATCGGGATTGCTGCCGAAGCGCTTTTTAGCCGCGCTTCCAAGCTGCCGCGTGTGGATCTCAACCGGCCCCCGTCGGCGATTGGTCGCAACACCACCCACGCCATGCAGTCCGGCTTGCTCTTTGGCTATGTCGGCCTGGTGGAAGGCATGGTGGCCCGCTTCCGCGCCGAGCTTGGCTCCGATATGAAAGTTATTGCCACGGGCGGTCTGGCTGAAGTCATCGCCCGAGAGACGGATGTGATCGAGATCATCGCCCCCTGGCTGACCCTGGATGGGCTGCGGATTATCTGGGAGATGAATGAAGGTAATTAGGTATCAGGTAATCAGGTGTCATGCTCTGCTTTTATCCCCAATTACCTGATACCTAAGCGCCTAATTGCCCAATAATCCCATGCCCGACTCTGACTATTTCCTTGAACTGCAGACCCAAACCGGCTGGGGAAAGGTGCTGTATCGTTTTGTGGATTGGATTCTGCCCCCGGCAGGAATCCTGGCTTTGGATGTAGGCTGCGGTCCGGGCCTGCTCCCGGCGCTACTGGGCCAGGTGGGTTGCCGCGCCCTGGGCGTGGATTTATCCCCGGAGATGTTCCTGCCCAGGCCATTGCACCCGGGGGTGGTCGTGGCGGATAGTTTAGTGCTACCGTTTGGGACGCGACGCTTTGATCTGGTGACGGCCAGTAATCTACTTTTTTTGCTCGACAATCCTGAGACCGCCCTGCGCGAGATGGCGCGGGTTATGCGCCCTGGTGGGCAAGTGGCTGTACTCAATCCATCGGAGTTGTTCTCACAGGCTGCCGCGCTCGAATTTGCGGATCAACGTCAATTGCAGGGTTTGGCGCGGGAGACATTGATCAACTGGGGGCGGCGCGCGGATCGGCATCACCGCTGGAACGAGAATCAACTTCGAGATTTGTTGGCTGCTGCGGGCCTGCGTTTGATCCAATCCACCACCCTTATGGGACCGGGATTTGCCCGCCTGGCCCGCGCCGTGAAGCGTGCCTAAATCTAAATTGAACCACCAAGGCGCAAAGATCGCAAAGCATACTTGGTCAACATCTTTGCGGCTTGGCGCTAAATACTTTTCGAGTCAATGGAGATCAATATTCATGAATTCGCCCAAAATGCCTTCTCGCATTCCAAAATCAGCCAGCGTTGGTGAGAAAGGGGTATTCACCCGCACGCTCACCGAAGGCGATGTGTCGCTGTTCATCGGCGCCACCTGGGATGTCAATCCATATCATACCGACGCCAGTTTTGCGGCTCAAACGCCTTTTCAGCAGCGCATCGTACCCGGCCTGCTGACCGCCAGCCTGCTGACACATCTCGGCGGCCTATGGGCTTTCCTGGCGAACGAGATGAGCTTTGAGTTCCTGGCACCGGTGTATATCGGCGAGACGATTACTGCCACCGCTGAAGTCGTCGAAGCTGATGAAGCCCGCGGCTGGGTGAAGTTGGCCTGTCTGTGTACCAATCAGGCCGGGGTGGATGTTTTGCAGGCGATTGTCACCGGTTTTCCGGGGAAATTTGAAGCCTGAAATGCCTGAATCCACAATCACCCTTCACCAAATCACCGCCGCTGAAGCCATCCCGATCCGTGCCGAAGTGTTGCGTTCGGGTTTGCCGCTGAGTGCGGCGAGCTACATCTGCGATGAGCATCCCGCCGTCTATCATGCCGGGGCGTATGTCGATGGGAAGTTGATCGGCGTAGCGACTGTTTTCCCCGATTTGCCGCCAAAGAGCGAGAATGAGCTGGCCTGGCGTTTACGGGGTATGGCAGTGTGCGATAATTTCCGCGGCCTGGGGATCGGGCGCTTGCTGCTGGGCAATTGCATTGAGCATGTTGGCGAGATGGGGGGTAATTTATTGTGGTGTAATGCGCGCACGCCGGTGCTGGAGTTTTATAGCGTGATGGGTTTTCATCCTGTGGGGGATGAATTTATGATTCCAGTTTCAGGGCCGCATTATTTGATGTCGCGAAAAATCTCCTGATGCGCTTCTCACCACTCATTAATTTGACAAAGGCTATCTGAATAGATAAACTAATGCTCCTTTAATGGCAAATTAAAGACTCTTTAGCAATTTCGCACGCACGCCTTTTTTCTTGGAGGAAAAATGAAACGAGCATTATTTATCAGCACCCTATTGGTTTTTATTCTGGCGGCTTGCCAGCCCGCGCCTGTGGAGACTGAAGTTCCTCAGGTTCAGGAGACGCACACCGAAGAAATGCCCACCCAGCAAGCCCCTGTGAGCGGTGCCGTGATTTATTCCCTGGCCGCCGGTGAATCGACGTTGTCTTACTCGGTGGGTGAGACGTTTATCAACCAGAATAATAAATTCAACACGGCGATCGGAGTCACCGGCTCCGTGTCAGGCGAGATTACCCTCGATGCGGCCAATCCGCAGAATACGTCTATTGGCTCGATCGCGGCGGAGATTGTTGAATTCGAATCCGACAGCGGTCGGCGTGATGGCATTATTCGCGATCGTTTCCTGGAATCAACCCGATTCCCCACAGTGACATTTGTGCCCACGAGCATTACCGGTCTGCCGGAGAGTTACACCCCCGGCGAGATGCTCACCTTCCAGGTGACGGGCGATACTACAATCCGCGAGACGACTTTGCCGCTGACCTTTGATGTCACCGCCAACTTAGAGAATGATGCTCTCAGTGGTCAGGCGACGACCTCCTTCCTGATGAGCGATTTCGGCTTTGGCCCGATCAGCGTCGCCGGGATTTTGGAAACCGAAGATACAGTTTTGATGACGTTAAATTTTGTCGCCTACCCCTGATTGATATTTTTGCGACCATCAATAACCACAAAGAATACGGATAGGACTTACGCAACTCGATAAATAATACCCCTATTTTCGGGCATTCTCTTGTATAAGTGCGAAAGTCCTAACGGAGATTCACAAAGAGAAATCGGAACATTTGATGCCCTTCGTGGAACTTGGTGTTCTTTGTGATTTTTCACAAAGAACAGTATACTGTGGGGGTTATGCTAAATTTCTTTCTCTCAAAATTTATCCCACTATTTATTTATCCAGTCGGTCTGATGTGGATTCTGCTCCTGCTGGCGCTGGGGTTGCGCAAACGCCCCGGCTGGCAGCGGATGACGATCATCGTCACGATTGCGTTGATCTGGATTGGCGGCAACACCTGGGTCGCCGACAGCCTGACGCGCGCCCTGGAATGGCAGTATCTGCCCTCGGAAGAAACTCCGCACGCCGAGGTAATTGTGCTGCTCAGCGGCGGGACGGAACCCGCTCAATATCCGCGCAACATTGTGGAGGTTAACGGCTCCGGTGACCGAGTGATCTATGCCGCCGATCTCTATCATCAAGGTGCCGCGCCCAATATCCTGGCATCGGGTGGCAGTGTGCCGCTGGTAGGGCCTGATACTACCGAATCGGAAGATATGGCGGTTCTGCTGGCGATGCTGGGCGTGCCAACTGATGCCATCTGGCTGGAGAAGATCTCTCGCAATACCGACGAAAATGCGCAATTCAGTTGGGAATTTTTGTCGGAAAAAGACATCGAAACCATTATTCTGGTGACGTCGGCGCGGCATATGCCGCGCGCCGTTCGGCTTTTCGAAGCTCAGGGCTTTGATGTGATCCCCGCTCCCACGGATTACAATATCACCGCTGCTTCCTGGCAGCAACTCTGGGAGCCGAATTTTGTTGCGCAGTTGTTTAATTTTTTCCCAACGGCCAGCAATCTGAGCAGTACAACTGGCACCATCAAAGAGTATCTTGGAATTCTGTATTACGCAGTTCAAGGAGCGCACTAATGCCATCCAGTGACATCATCTTGCATATCTGTACCCGCACCGATTGGGCGATCGCACAAAATGCAGGAGCTTATCGCGCCGCATCGCTCGAGAGCGAAGGCTTTATCCATTGCTCGCGCCCGGATCAAGTACTCAAGGTGGTCAACGCCTTCTATCAGCAGGTGCCCGATTTGGTGCTCTTATGGCTGGAACCTCAAAGAATAACCCCCGAAATCCGCTGGGAAGCGGCTGACGACGATGAGTACCCCCACATCTACGGATCGCTCAACCTGGACGCGGTCACCCGTGTAGGTGATTTT
>CALCSH010000501.1 GCA_937893815.1 uncultured Anaerolineae bacterium
CGGCGTGATAAATAGGCATAGATCCCCAAAACCACTGTCACGGCCACCAGACCAAAAGTCGGGTTGATCAAAAACATGACAAACACACAGCCAAGCAGCCCGATCAGCGGTACGACCCAGGGAATGCTGAATAATGGTCGAAAGCTGACCAATTTCAGACTTTTCTCCAGCAAAACAACGCCATTGAGGGTGGCATAGGCAATCAGGAAAAACATGGTGATGAGTGGGGCGATCGCATTTAAACCACCGCCTGCAAGACCAAAAAAGAGCGTAAGTACGGCTAGAATGCCGGTGATAACCATGGCATTGCGCGGCTCACCGTTGTGGGTCAGACGAGAAAGCCAATCCCCCTTGGGAAAGATTTGCTGTTGCGAAAGCGCTTGCAGCAAACGCGGCGCGCCAACCAACGATGTGAGCGCCGATGAGAATGTGGCGGCTAGAATTCCAGCCTGCACCGCCGCGCCAAAAGCAGATTTATCCACCATAATCGTCAGGTTGCTGATGAGTTCTTGCGGGGAGGCCACCCTGGAAAACCAGTACGCCAGACTGACATAGATGACAAAAGATACTACCACAGCCGCCAACGTGCCTTTGGGTATACTTTCGCGCGGGTCCTTCAGGTCGCCCGACATATTGACACCTGCCAGCACACCCGTCACGGCTGGGAAAAACACAGCAAATACTTGCCAAAAACTGCCATCCGCGAATCCTCCCCACACCTGAGGCGTATGGATCATACCTGGTTTGCTCAAGATTGCAAAACTGCCCAAAAACACCGATACTAGCGAAATACCCAGCACGGCCAGGATGCCATATTGAATACGGGACGCAAAATTTGCGCTGACCAGCGCAATGGTGAAGGCAACCAGGAAACTGATCAGTAGCACAGCCAATTCGGGGTGTGTAGGGAATATACTCACCCAGCCTTCTGTAAAAGCGAATAGATAGAAAGCAACCGAAATGGACTGCGCCAGATACAACGGCAGGCTGATACTCCCCCCAACTTCCAACCCCAGCGATTGAGCAATGATCGAAAATGCACCTCCGGCGCGCACACGAATATTCGTGGCGACGGAGGAGATTGACATGGCTGTGGAGACAGTGATGGCATTTGCCAACAAAATGATGACAAGTGCGCCACCCAAACCCGCATTCCCCACAACCCAGCCCTCCCGCAAATACATAATCGCGCCGAGAATAGTCAGAACTGTAGGTATGAAGACGCCGCTAAAAGTGTCTAATTTACCAGGTTGATTCGCTGCACTTTTGGATGTGAGACTTTTTGGCATTGGATCTCCTTGTAAGTAGGCGCTGATTCGTGTGTTTTGGATTCTGTGAATGATTTTTTGATCGTACCATTTTTGGACGATTTAATCTGTTAGGGTTTGATGATTATAAATGCAAATCGCATGTTTTAATCCTCCGGATCTCTGGGAATCCCCGCGGTAGGTTGTCCACATTTCGGGGGAGAGAGGTGTTTTTCCACTTTGACGGGAAAATATAGCTAAATAATCGTAACTGCTCTGCCCCGCCACACACACACATTTTTTTCGGAATTCTCTCTGTAAAGGCGTTAGCCTGAACAGTTACCAAACCTTTGATTTACTTTCTTCAAAACATCCACACAACCTTCAGCCTGTCTCCATAATTTCTCCAGAATTAGAATCTACAATAGCGCCAAGTATAAAAACGCGAGGTGCAATTCATGTCAGGAGAAATCATATGAAAAAGACGATTAGCTTTATCATTATCGCCCTGCTGCTGATAGCAGGGTATTTTTTGTACAACACGTCCGCCCAAGCACAAGCCAATCAGGCTGAACTCAATACCCTAGATACGGTTGAAGTACAATTCGGCACATTATCCGCCACGATCAGCGCTACAGGTAGCGTGCGTTCCAACCAGAGCGCCGTGATTACCTGGCAAACATCCGGCACGGTAGGTACTATCAATGCAGTCATGGGTGATCAAGTGCATAGCGGCGATATGCTCGCCGATTTGGTGCAAACTTCACTGCCGCAGAGCGTGATCATGGCCCAAAACGATCTGGTCAGCGCTCAAAATGCACTCGGCGACGTAAATGACGCCTACACCCCGCTGGCGCTTGCCGATGCCCAAAAAACAATTGCCGATACACAGGATCGTGTCGAAGCTGCCGAGCGCACACTGCGCAATTACCAGACTCCGGCCCCGCAAACCGATGTCGATCAGGCCTACGCTGATATGCTTTTAGCTCGCGATGAATTGGACAAAGCCCGCGACAATTACGAACCCTATGCCAATAAGCCTGAAGACAATCTCACCCGGGCTAATTTTTTGAGCCGTCTGGCAACTGCCCAGGAGCAGTACGACGATACCGTGCGCACCTACAACAGTCTGCGGGGTACCGCCTCCGCAACGACGATTGCGATCGCCGAAGCCGATTTGCTTGTCGCTCGCGAAGAACTTGCCGATGCGCAGGCCGAATATGAACGCCTGGTGGCGGGTGTTGAATCGAATGATATTCTCGCTGCACAAGCGAAAGTAGCTGCGGCTGAAGCTACCCTTAAACAAGCCTGGGTCGAAGCACCCTTCGATGGCGTGATTACCAAAGTTTTCAGCCAGAGCGGCGATTTGGTCAGCGCGGGTACAAAAGCCTTTCAACAAGACGATCTCTCGCGCTTGCTGGTAGATTTGCAAGTTTCCGAAGTGGATATTACCCAAATCGAAATCGGCCAATCCGTTATGATGACCTTTGATGCGATCCGCGGCCGCGAGTACCACGGCAAAGTTGTGGAAGTGGCGATGGTCGGCGATAACGAGGGTGGTTTAGTCAGCTTTGACGTTGTGGTGGAACTGACCGACCCCGACGAAGATGTACGCCCGGGGATGACTTCGGCCGTCGATATCGTTGTCAACCAACTTACCGACGCCCTGTTGGTGCCGAATCAAGCACTGCGCGTGGTGGATGGCAAACGGGCAGTCTATATTCTCAGCGGTGTCGAACTGCCCACGAACGACACCGGATCCTCCAATGGGTTTCGCGACTTCATGATCGGGCTGCGCGGCGGCGACCAGTCTGTATTGGCCACAACAATGATTGAAGTTACCGTCGGGGCGACTTCCGATAGTTACAGTCAGATTTTGGATGGCGCACTGCAACCCGGCGACCAGGTTATTCTCAATCCACCGACAGATATGCAAACCAGCATCGGGCCGGGCAATGGCGGGCCATTCGGGAGATAGCGATGACGAACACGACTGTCGTAGAAGCCAAGAATCTTACCAAAATCTATAAAATGGGCGAGATGGAAGTACACGCCCTACGCGGCTTGAATGTGGAAATCCAGAGCGGAGAAGTTGTCGCCATCATGGGGCCATCTGGCTCCGGAAAATCAACCCTGATGAATATGCTCGGTTGTCTCGACCGCCCTACCTCAGGCGAGTATTACCTGGATAGTGAAAGCGTGGCCGACATGGACGACGACCAGCTTGCCGATATCCGCAATCGCAAAGTAGGTTTCATTTTTCAGGGGTTCAATCTCCTGCCCCGTTCAACGGCCATCAGTAACGTGGAACTGCCCATGCGCTATGGCAATTCCAACAACGGGCGCAGCCGCCGCGAGGTTGCCATCGAAGCGCTCCAATCAGTAGGCCTGGGCGACCGTCTGGATCACCGTCCCAATGAGCTTTCGGGCGGGCAACAGCAACGCGTAGCTATTGCACGGGCACTGGTCAATCATCCTTCCATCATCATGGCAGATGAACCCACCGGAAACCTGGATACAAAATCGGGAGACGAAATCATGGAACTGCTGCTCAATTTCAACAAAGATCGCGGCACTACCCTGATTATCGTCACCCACGATCCAGAAATCGCAGAACATACTCAGCGGGTGATCTATATCCGTGATGGGGTTGTTGAGCAATAGCCACAGGAACACATCATGAACTTTACACAATCTTTTATTGAAGCGATCGAAAGCCTCACAGCCAATAAAATGCGCTCCGGTTTGACCATGCTGGGCATCATCATCGGTGTGGCCGCGGTAATCGCTTTGCTGGCCCTGGGAAGCGGTGCGCAAGACTCGATTATCGGTGAAATCGAAGGCATCGGCACGAACTTGCTCTTCATCCGTACCGATGAAGAGAGCGTAATCAACCCCAAACCCCTCACCCTGGCAGATGTCGAAGCACTCGATGACCCTCTGCAAGCGCCTGCCGTAGAAGCTGTAGCCGCGGCGGTGCAAGGGGCCGCAGAAGTCAGCTATTCAGGCGAAAGCAGCGTGGTGACGGTAATTGGCGTCACGCCCGATTACACACAGGTACAGAATATGACTGTAACCGAAGGTGAGTATCTAACAGATACTCATCTCACCGGACAGGCCTCCGTGGCGATTTTAGGGGCCACCGTAGCCGAAGATCTCTTCGGGCGCACAAACGGCATTATCGGCGAGTCGGTGCGCATCTCCGGGCAGCCTTTCCGCGTGATCGGCGTGCTGTCTGCCGAAGGCGGCTCCGATTTTGGCAGCGCCGACGATCAGGTATTAATTCCGCTGACTACCGCTCAGGTGCGCGTTCACCCGCAAGACACCCGCGGGGAAGTCAATATCATCTACGTTTCAGCTATCAGCGCCGAGGGAGTCCAGGATGCCATCACCCAGGTTTCAAATATCCTGCGAGAGCGGCATCGAAACGAGATCGGTGCTGAAGACTTTTCGATCATGTCGCAGCAATCCATGGTCGATATGATGTCAACGATTACCGGAGTTCTGACTATCTTTTTGGGGGGCGTGGCGGGAATCTCGCTCCTGGTAGGTGGGATCGGCATTATGAATATTATGCTCGTCTCGGTAGTGGAGCGCACGCGCGAAATCGGCCTGCGCAAAGCAATGGGCGCTCGTCGAAGTGATATTCTCTCGCAATTCTTAGTTGAATCATCACTGCTCAGTGTCATCGGCGGTGGTATCGGGATTGTCTTAGGCTGGGCGATATCGGCGCTAGTTGGGCAGATCGCAACCGCCAGTGACTTTGCGCTCAACCCGGTGATCGGCATGGATGCCATACTGATGGCGACGTTGTTCTCGGCAGCAGTGGGCATTTTCTTTGGGCTGTATCCCGCCAACCGCGCTGCCACCCTTGAGCCGGTCGAAGCCCTGCGCACAGACTGAGGTAGAGTTGGATATAATCTATAGATAAGACAGGTTTCGTAAACCTGTCTTATCTATAAGGACAGCCGTGGAACGTATTCTAGTTGTTGATGATGATAAAGAAATCGTGCGTCTGGTGCGCTCGTATCTGGAGAAAGCCGGATACGGCGTACTCAGTGCCTATGATGGCGAATCTGCCCTGCACACCTTGCGCCGCGAAAAACCTGATTTGTTGGTTCTCGATCTGATGTTGCCCGACCGCGATGGGTGGGATATTACCCGCATTATCCGCGGCGATGCACATCTGGCCGCGTTGCCGATTATCATGCTGACAGCGCGTGTGGATGACAGCGACAAAATTGTTGGCCTTGAAATTGGCGCCGATGATTATATCACCAAGCCATTTAATCCTCGTGAGGTGGTGGCGCGTGTGCGCGCGTTGCTGCGACGCAGTTCCCTGGAACGAGACGCTGCCACCCATCAAAAATTACATGTCGGCGCGCTAGCTCTGGATATTGGCAAACGACAATTTCGAATCGACGATGCTCCGATAGAACTTACCCCTTCCGAATTCGAGTTACTACATGTGTTGATGAAACACCCCGGCTACGTTTTCACCCGCGATGAACTGATGGACAAAGCACTGGGGTACGGCATCGAGGGAATGGGACGCACGCTCGACAGCCATATTAAAAACCTGCGCCGCAAAATCGAAGTCGATCCCGCCAACCCTGTCTTTATCCAAACAGTCTACGGTGTGGGTTATCGCCTGGAAGAGAGTCAACGATGAATCGTCTATGGGTGCGGATTAGCCTGACGTTTGTGGGAATCGTGATTTTTTTGATTATGATTCCCCTGATGATTACGATCTCCATGCGTAACTTCGATGTGGCGGGCAGCCCCGAGGGGATTCCAGTCATTGAAGAGGATGCAGCTAACAGCCACCTGGTAAGGCCACAAGAGCGTTTTGCAGGAATCTCCGGCAAGGAATTGGTTGCGGAACTGGTTCGGTTTATTGTGGTGATTACGCTGATTGGCACGACTGTAGGCATTCTCAGTACCCGCGGCCTGATAGCGCCCTTGAACAAACTCGCCGATGCGGCGACAGCGATAGGCGACAAAGACCTCAGCCAGCGTGTGGAAGTGCGCGGTTCGGATGAAATCAAAACCGTGGCTCTGGCTTTTAATGAAATGGCTTCGCAACTTGAACAGGGTGAAACCTTGCGCAATAATTTGCTCAATGATATCGCGCATGAATTGCGCACTCCGCTTTCGGTCATTCAGGGCAATCTGCGCGCCATTTTAGATGATGTTTACGAATTGGATAAGGCTGAAATTGCACGCCTATACGACCAGACGCGCCATCTCTCCCACCTGATAGATGATCTACGTGAACTGGCACAGGCCGAAGCCCGGCAGCTACCACTCCATATCGCTGATGTAGAAATTGTCCCCTGGGTTCAGGATCTTGCCGCGATATTCCAGCCAATTGTCGAGCAAAAAAATATCGACTTGCGCGTGGAAATTTTGGGCCAAGATCCAATCATACGCGCCGATCGCGAGCGTCTGACGCAAGTGCTGCACAATTTATTGAATAATGCCATTCAACACACCCCCACAGGTGGGACGATCACGATCCAGGTGGAACAGCGCCCGGAGCGATGCTATGCGCGGATCAGCGATACCGGTGAAGGCATTGCACCAGATCACCTCCCCCATGTCTTTGACCGCTTCTACCGAGCCGATCCTGCCCGCTCCCGTGAAACCGGAGGTACTGGCCTGGGGCTGGCGATCAGCCGCGCCATTGTCGAATCGCAAAACGGGGAACTTAATGTTCAGAGTGCGGGCATTGGCAAGGGTAGTGAATTTATTCTTCAGTTGCCAATATCCAAAGCCACGATACCAGCACCAGTTGCCGCTTAAACCGGGTAGATTTCAGGGGTAATTCCAGCGTTTATAAACCCCAGAGGGTAGATCAGCTTTGTGAGCGGCGAATTGATCGAAAGTGGCATCGCGCCAGGGTGTGGATTACCCGGTTATTTTGACAAGGCTATGGCCTAAGCGTCATAGGTCGATGACGTCACATCGCCGCCGCTGCCCGTCCAATTGGTATGGAAAAACTCGCCGCGCGGTTTGTCGACGCGCTCGTAGGTGTGAGCGCCGAAATAGTCACGTTGCGCCTGCAAAAGATTGGCCGGAAGGCGCTCCGTGCGGTACCCATCGTAGAAGGCCAGGGCGCTCGACATGGCCGGAACCGGGATGCCTTGTTCAGCAGCTTTGGCGATCACTCGCCGCCAGGCGGCCTGAACGTTTTCGACTTCCGTCTTGAAATACGGCGTTAGTAATAGGTTGGTTAGCTCCGGATTCTGATCATACGCTTCCTTGATCTTGCCCAGGAAGGCCGAGCGGATGATGCAGCCGCCGCGCCACATCAGGGCAACGCCGCCGTAGTTTAAATCCCAATTATATTCCGCGGCAGCGGCTCTCATCAGCATATAGCCTTGTGTGTAAGAGATGATCTTGGCGGCATACAGCGCCTGACGAATATCTTCCACAAAGGCGGCACGATCACCTTCGAAGCGCACCTGGGGGCCAGCCAGCACTTGGGAGGCGGCAACCCGCTCTTCTTTGAGGGCACTCAAGGCACGCGCCAGTACCGCTTCCCCGATCAAGGTCAGGGGAATTCCCAACTCCAGGGCATTGACCGCCGTCCAGCGCCCGGTGCCTTTTTGCCCGGCGGCATCCAAAATTTTCTCGACCAGCGGCTCCCCCTTTTCATCCATATAGCCCAAAATATCGGCGGTGATCTCGATCAGGTACGAGTCGAGCACACCTTTGTTCCACTCGCTGAAGGCGGCCTGCATCTCGGCGGTGCTCAACCCCAACACGGATTTCATCAGATGATAGGCTTCGCTGATCAATTGCATATCGCCATACTCGATGCCGTTATGCACCATTTTGACGAAATGTCCGGCGCCATCCGAGCCAACCCAGTCACAGCATGGGGTGCCATCTTCGACTTTGGCAGCGATGCTCTGGAAAATTTCTTTGACGTGCGGCCAGGCTGCTGGCGCGCCGCCGGGCATGATCGAGGGGCCAAAACGCGCCCCTTCCTCGCCACCGGAAACTCCAGCCCCAATAAACAGGATACCTTTCTCACCGAGTTCCTTCGTACGGCGGATGGAGTCGGGATAGTGCGAATTGCCGCCGTCGATGATGATATCGCCCTCATCGAGATAGGGTAAAAGCTGCTCGATGGTGGCATCCACCGGCCAACCGGCCTTGACCATAATCATCATTTTGCGCGGACGTTTGAGAGCGGCCACAAATTCTTCAATCGAGTATGTGCCGACGATCTCTCGACCGGCGGCTTCGCCCGCCATAAAATCGCTGACTTTGCTGGTGGTGCGGTTGTAGACAGCCACCGTGTAACCGTGGTCATTCATATTCAAGACCAGATTCTGCCCCATCACGGCCAGTCCGATCAATCCAATATCTGCTTGGGTCATTTGTATCACTCCTCATAAAAATACAATCGTTACGTGCAGGCGACAAAACCAACCATAAAACAGGGGACTATCGCCAAACTGTAAATCCTACTGATTGTACGCCATAAATTTATTCTTTGGTGGATAATCGGTAGAGCACTTCCTGAACAGTGGTAGTGTTGCAAGATAAGTGATTAGTGATAAACTAACGAGATGATCCAAACAATAAGCACACGACAATGTCGCCATTGTGGCAGTGAAAACATGGTAAAAAACGGTCACAATAAAAGCGGAAGCCAACAAGTATGGTGCAAGGCGTGTAACAAGCGCTTTGTACTGGACCCAAAACAAAGCTACACCGAAGCGGAGAAAGAGCAAATCATAGCAGCCTATCATGAGCGTCCCAGTATGCGAGGTATCCAACGCATCTTTGGTGTTAGTCCACAGACGCTAGCCAACTGGTTAAAAAAAAGGACCGACAAAATCCATCTATAGAAGAGACACTTATGCCTGCTCAAGCAGATGATGTCTTGGAATTGGATGAAGTATGGTCATTTGTACTCAAAAAGGACAACAAACGCTGGCTTTCCCGAAGGACATCGGGACGATGTAGACAGCCATTTGTCGCCGAACCCGGCAGATCGTGGCTTATGCCATTGGAGATCGCAGCGAAGATACCTGTCGAAAACTATGGCAGGCTATCCCCGATACCTATAAGCACAGTCTGACTTATAGCGATCTTTGGGATGCTTATGCCAAGGTCTTTCCGAAAGAGACCCATCAAAGTGCTGGCAAAGACAGCGGACAAACCTGCCACATGGAACGATGGAATAACACCTTGCGTCAATGGAATGCTCGCTATACCCGTAAGACCTTATCTTTCTCCAAGAAAGATGAATACCACGACCTGGTTACTCGTTTGTTTATTGTCCGCTATGATCTCTCTAGACTATCACTTCCTACTTGAGCACCACCAGAACAGTTTCGTATTTCATGTGCCTATTATGGCACATTTAGCACTTATGCAAGAAGTCTAATAAAATCAAGCAAATCGATTATTGCCAATTCCTACTTGTGAGCCAAATCAACTACACCCAAACGTATTTTGGAGAACATAGCGAAGAATGGAGCCACGACCAAATCAATCGCTATTTGCGAGGGGAACAAATAACCCCACGCCAAGTCTGGGAGAATGTGCACAGCGATCTCATTCTTTCAGAAAACGGATACATTGTATTCGATGATACTGTAGCTGACAAACGTCATTCATTTCAAATTGAGCCAGTTCGACGACAATGGAGTGGCAATGCCAAAGATGTCATCAAAGGCATCGGGATTGTGACCTGTGTGTATGTCAACCCAGAAGGAGACACCTTTTGGATTATCGACTATCGCATCTACGATCCTGACCGAGATGGCAAGACCAAGATTGACCATTTGATGGATATGCTGCGAAATTGTCGTTACCAGAAGAAACTTCCGTTTCGGACTGTGTTGATGGATACATGGTATGCAACTCGTAAGATCATGCGGTTTATCGAAAAAGTAGAGAAGATTTACTACTGTCCGATTAAGAGTAACCGCAATGTAGATGACACAGATGGTCAAGCAAGCGCATCAACGGGTTGACAAGTTGGTTTGGGATGAAACCGAGACAGAACATGGCAAACTCATCCATATCAAGGATTTTCCAAAAGGGCATCGAGTGAAAGTTTTCCGGCTTGTGCTTTCTACCAAGCGCACGGACTATGTCGTTACCAACGATATTGATCAAGATTCGGCACGAGCCGCCAACGATAATCGTGGCTTGTGTTGGAAGATTGAGCAGTTTCACCGAGAAGCTAAGCAGATCACTGGCGTTGAAAAATGTCAGTGCCGCACACAACGGAACCATATCGGTTGTTCAATCCTGGTTTGGGTTCATCTCAAGCGTATTGCTCATCAAACCGGCAAAACCATCTATCAACTCAAGTTCGGCCTTTTATCAGATTACATGCGTAAGCAGCTCAAACAGCCTTCTATCCGCATGTCCCTTGCGTAAGTCCTAAAAAAATAAATTATGACACACGATAAACGTCCCACCGTCTGGTCTTCCGAACAGGGTGATCTGCGAAAACAAAGCCCGAAGCGCGCCACACAAACATCTTTGCCGCCTCAGCAGCAAACGGCCTACCTGCACCGCGAGTCCAAAGGCCGCGGCGGAAAAACAGTGACAATCGTTAAAAATCTGGAGCTTTCCGAAAAAGATTTGAAGACACTGGCAAAAAAACTCAAGCAAGCCTGTGGCAGCGGTGGCACCATCCGAGATGGGGTAATCGAAATTCAAGGCGAGCATCGCCAAAAGATCGCCGAGGCGCTACAAGCATTGGGCTACAAAAGTAAAATTTCCGGGGGGTAGGTGCCCAATAAAGCTTTGGCACGATTCAGGATAGACAATTAACGCTCCCTTAGTGTACGAAAGGAAATATTGTCATTTCATCCAAACTGTACTAGACTCTAGAATGATCGTATTACCAGACCTTTAGGGTTTATGACTCCCTAAAGGTTTTAAATTGAGGAATACTTATGCAATGGATATCCGACCCCCAGGCCTGGATTGCGCTGCTGACACTAACAGCGCTTGAAATTGTACTCGGCATCGATAATATTATTTTTATATCAATTTTGGCGGGCAAACTGCCCAAAGACGAACAGAAAAAAGGCCGCCAGTTGGGAATGATTATGGCGATGCTGACGCGCATTTTGCTGCTCTTCTCACTTGCCTGGCTAACCAGATTGACCACGCCACTCTTCACAATTCTTGAGTTGGGCGTCTCTGGCCGTGACTTGATTCTGATCATCGGCGGTCTGTTCCTGTTGGCGAAAAGTACCATCGAAATCCACGAAAAACTTGAAGGCCAGGAAGGTGAAGCCTCGGCAAAAGTCAGAGCTTCGTTTGTTGCCGTGATCATCCAGATTATGCTGCTCGATATCGTTTTCTCGCTCGACTCCGTGATCACTGCCGTAGGCATGGCCGACGATCTGGGCGTGATGGTTTCCGCCGTTGTGATTGCCGTTGTCATTATGCTCTATGCTTCCGGCCCGATCAGCGAATTTGTCAATGAACGTCCGACGCTGAAAATTTTGGCGCTCAGTTTCTTGCTGCTGATTGGTTTCTCACTGGTTATCGAAGGCATTCATATGCACATACCCAAAGGCTACACGTATTTTGCAATGGGCTTCTCCTTTTTGGTGGAAATGCTCAACCAGAAGCTACGTGACCGCCATCAACAACCGATCAAGCTACGCCAGGCGTACGTGAAAGAAACGAAAAAAGACGTATGAATAAAACTCAAAAAATAATTCGACTAATCACCATTCTGGTCGTAAACATCGCCGCTGTCGGCTTTGTTCTCCTGGCGGCTGTATTGGGGTGGGATTATTGGCAAACCCGTCAGGCGGCGGCCAACCCCGAGCCGATCGTTGCCCAGGAAGTTGTTCCCACCCCCGTACCGGAAATCGCAGCCATCCCCGAGGTGGGTCTGCCCCCTCTCAGCGCCGATATCATCCCCGCGGGAATCGGCATCAGCCGCGTGGCTATCATGGATACGGAAATCCCCGAACGGCCCACTGTCGATGTCTCCACTTATCTCGTCGAGCAGGGCGACAGTCTCTTTAGCATTGCCGACAAGTATCAACTCAAGGCGGAGACGATTCTTTGGGGCAATTTTGAAACCCTGGAAGACAATCCCCATCTGGTCAAAGCCGGGCAAGAACTAAATATATTGCCGGTCAACGGCACTTATTATCAGTGGCTAGAGGGTGACAATCTCGGATCCGTGGCAAATTTTTTCAAGGTAGATCCTCAGGTAATTATCGAATACCCTGGCAATCGCTTCGACATCACTGAAACAACGGCTGCCAGCGCCAATATCAAACCCGGCACCTGGCTGATTATCCCCGGCGGGCAACGCGCCATCAAAGATTGGGGGCCGCCTGCAATTACGCGCTCCAACCCGGCATCCGCATCTTTTTACGGTTCCGGTTCGTGCGGCTCGATCTACGAAGGGGCGATTGGTACCTACACCTTTGTCTGGCCGACCACCAGCCACCAAATTTCTGGCTATAGCTACGATCCGGTTGTCCACGCGGCGATTGATATTGGTGGTTCCGAGGGCAATGCCATTTACGCGGCTGATAGCGGCGTTGTGGTGTATGCCGGGTGGAGTGATTTCGGCTACGGTTATTTGATCGTCATCGACCACGGTACCGGCTGGCAAACGGCCTATGCCCACCTCAGTGCGGTTGGCGTGAGTTGCGGGCAAAGTGTTTTCCAGGGCACGATGATCGGCGCACTGGGCAATACCGGCAACTCTACTGGCGCTCACCTGCACTTTGAGATGATCTTCAACGGCGTAAAGGTGAATCCGCTCGGTTACGTGCAGTAATCCCCATAATGATGCCAGCCAAGATTATGGCTGGCATCATTATTTAAATTTCGCAATTGTTCCGCCTCAAACCAAAGGAAGCCTGAGCTTCTACTTTTATTCTTCCTATGAACTGGTACAAAGATAGCATTTCAGTTCGCACCAGCGGCAAAGGCCTGTATCCCTTCACTGACCAAATCCAGGCGCGAATCCGCGAATGGCACATCAGTGAGGGGATGTGTTTTTTGTACATCCAACACACCAGCGCCTCACTGGTGATCAGCGAAAGCTACGACCCCACCGCCCGCTTGGATCTAGAAGCCTATATGGAGCGGCTGGCCCCACAAAATCAGGCATGGCATCATCACACGCTTGAGGGCAGCGACGACTCCCCCTCCCACATGCGCGCCATGCTCACCGACACCAGCCTGAGCATCCCCATTGATGAAGGTCTTCCGAGTCTGGGCACCTGGCAGGGCGTCTATCTCTTCGAACATCGGGTGCGCAGCCACCAGCGTAAAGTATTGATCCGCTGTTTGGGTGTATCATAGCATCAGCAGCCATTCACATCGGGTACGTTTTTTACGCAATATCCTAAAGGGTACAGGTGGAGCAAAGGAGCGGAGGCGCAAAGTTATTATTCGTATTGCGCTTTTGCAACATTGCGGCTTTGCGTAAATCTCTTGGCCGAGGTAGGAAACCACACTTGGATACAAAAATGACTTATTCGAAAATAACCTGCGCTTCTTTACTGGTATTCTTTCTATCCGCCTGCGCCCCCGTTACACCGATTGCGATTTCTCCCCTACCGACCAGCACAAATATCAGCCCTGATGAACCCGTACCTGCATCGGATTGGGTTAGCGTTTACTTCAGCGAACCGGATAACCCATCCGCCAACAGCTATCGTGGCGGCCCGGATGCGGCGCTGGTCACCGCGATTGGGGCAGCGCGTTCCAGTGTGGATGCCGCCTTGTATGATCTTGACCTGTGGAGCCTCCGTGACGCACTCATCAATGCGCACGAACGCGGCGTGAGCGTGCGCCTGGTGACGGAGAGCGATTATCTTGACGAAAACGAAATTCAGGATGTGATTGCCGCCGGCATTCCGGTGATTGACGATCAACGCGAGAGTCTGATGCATAACAAGTTCATCGTGATCGATAATTACGAAGTCTGGAGCGGTTCGATGAATATGACCGTCAACGGGGCATATAAGAATAATAACAATCTGATTCGCATCGCTTCCCCGCGGCTGGCAGAAAATTATCATACAGAGTTTGAAGAGATGTTCACCAGCCAACTCTTCGGCGATTATATTTCGGCCCATACGCCACATCCCAGCCTGGAGATCAATGGCACGCGAATTGAGACGTATTTCTCCCCCGATGACCATACCGCTGACCACATCATCGAACAAATTCAAAACGCCCAAGAGAGCATCTACTTTATGGCCTTCTCCTTCACATCGGATCCGATTGCCGATGCGATGATAGCGCGCGCCAACTCCGGCGTAGATGTAGCCGGAGTAATGGAGACTCGCCAGTACAACTCCAATACTGGTGGCGAATTTGATACCCTGACCGCCGCCGGCCTGGATGTGCGCCTGGACGGCAATCCCAATAATATGCACCACAAAGTTATCATTATTGACGGTAAAATTGTGATCACTGGCTCGTATAATTTCAGCCGCAGCGCCGAAGAACGCAATGACGAAAATACGCTGATCATTCATAATGCCGAGATTGCGGCACAGTATCTGTCTGAATTCGAGCGTGTGTATGCAAAGGCAACAGGTAATTAGTCGCTCAGGGATTAGGAAATAGGACATTCGCGTTTCCTAATCCCTGATTACCCAATCACCTGACCCCTTCAGCTTTCAACTTGCAACTGGAGCCTCCCATGTATTTCCATACCCGCGCAGACCGCGACCCCAAAGAACTTGTCCCTGGTATCAACGCCCGCACCTATTGGGGCGAGAATATGCTCGTGGCGATGGTTGATTTAGACGCCAACGCCCATTTGCCGCGCCACAGTCACCCCCATGAGCAAGTCGGAACGGTAATTGCAGGGAAAATCGAATTCACTATTGGTGATGAAACTAAAACATTACAACCCGGCGATGTGTATGTCATCCCTGGCGGGGTAGAGCACGAAGCGCACACCTTTGACCAACCGGTTAAAGTGATTGACGTCTTCAGTCCGGTGCGCGAAGAGTATAAGTTTTGACAAAGGGGAACAGGCTCTTCGTCTTCAAGTCAGATTTACCACAGAGTAAACTCTGTGAACTCCGTGCCTCCGTGGTTGAGATGCTAAAAGCATAGACCCATATGCAATTGCCCATTGCTTCACATCCCGAAAAGAAGAACGGCCTGCAAAGAAGCCTTGAGTTTGTGATTCTTTTCTGGGTCGCAGTTTTCGCTTTCCAGATCACATACCTTGCCGGGGAACGCGGCTTTTTTGCCTTCGACCAATCCATCGTCTTTGACGGCGGCTACCGCATTGTTTCGGGGCAAATCCCTTTCAAAGATTTCGTTATTCCCTTTGGGCCAATGGTGTTCTGGCTGCAAGGCGCGTTTTTTAAATTACTGGGCATCAATTACGGTGCCTATATCTTCGGCGCGGCGGCGGTTAACACCGTGATGACCCTGGGGGTCTATGCGCTCTTGCGGATGCTCTTCCCGCCCAACAAACTGCCAGCCTATCTGGGCGCCTTGCTGACTGCAGTCTGGTTTTATGCTCCTTTTGGTACACCCTGGCCTGAACAAACCGCTTTCTTTTTTTCCTTCATCGCGCTCTTTCTTGTCCTGATCGAAATTTACAATCCCCGAATTTCATCACGCGGGCGCGTGTTGCTCAATCTCACCGCAGGATTAGCTGCCTTTGCTTCCTTCATCAGCAAGCAAAACGCAGGGGCGTTTTTTGTACCCATTATCGGGCTGCTTTATCTGATTGTTGATGCCCAAAATCTGCGCCGATTGATGCAAGAAATGCTCACTTTCTCCGCCGGATGGCTGGGCGGGGCGCTGGCATTCATCACCTGGTTGCTGCTGCGAGCGGATATGACGTTGTTTTATCGGTATTTCTTCGTCATCCCCGCGGCGGAAGTCAGTGCTGACCGACTGCCAGTGGGTATGCTTGCCTGGCTGCATGCACTGCTCATCGGGGAAGCGCCGCCGCTGGCCGTTGCCCTGTCGATGGCTGCGGTATTAATTGCTTTGGCCGCTCTTTGGGCCGCGCCGTCATCGTTGCGCCAGCAGCCACGAATTCAGATCGCCGCCGCGCTGCCACTGGCGTTGATGTTGTTCCACAATCTCTATCTGATCACCTCCAACAACCAGCCTGAAAACTCGCTGCCCTTCATCGGTCTGATGGCAGCTATCAGCCTGGGGTTGTGGATGCGCCCTATTGCAGCGCGTCCACCCCGATTTAAGTCCGCCTCCCCTCTCCTTACCGGAGCGCTCATCCTGCTGATGGCGCTCTCCCTCTGGCAAGGTGCAAATATCGCCATTTCACGCCAGACGCATAGCATTTTTCGCCAATCCGAGTTCCACCAGCCGCTCGAAACCAGGGCGCTTTCGGCCATTCATTGGGCCGAGCCGACACGCATCCACCGCCTGATTACGGCGGCAGAGATCGATCAACTCGTCGCCAACCTGACCCGGCGCGGCGAAAATTTTTTCATTTTCCCCGATTTCACCATTTTCTACGGCGTGGTGGGCGTGCCCTCGCCGCAGCCGCTGCTCTGGTTCCACAACGGGCTGACCTATTCGAAAACCTACGACCCGGCCCTGGATGCCTGGATTGTGGCCGATTTGCGCCAAAACCGGGTCGCGGTTATCATCATAGAGCAGGAATCCTGGTTTTATAGCGACCAACTGCTGGCCGGGTTCCCGTTGCTAGAGGCCTTTATCGCCGAAGAATTTACCCTGGATGAGCAAATTGGAATTTTCAATATCTATGTTCAAAAAACAGATTGAAGCGCTGCAAAAACTCGCCCAAAAACCCTTCGCCATTTTCGCCGTTTTGCTGATTGTGGGCATTGCGGCCTACGGTTTGCACATCTACTGGATGGGCTTTTATTGGGATGACTGGCCCTGGATATGGTTTGGACACGTCATGGGGCCACAGGGAATGCTTAAAATTGACGTGGAGCACCGGCCCGGCTCGGGGGTGATTCTATTCGTAGGGTCGCTACTCGCCGGGGAAAACCCCGTGCTATGGCAGGTCTACAACCTGGGCTGGCGCATTTTAGGAAGCTTTGCTCTGGCCTGGGCGCTGGCTCAAATTTGGCCCAAACACAAGACGCACATCATCTGGGTCAGCCTGCTTTTCCTCGCCTACCCCG
>CALCSH010000502.1 GCA_937893815.1 uncultured Anaerolineae bacterium
AGTAGTCCAGATTTAGGGGTATAGGGCGTGCGGAGCACGCCCTATACCCCTAAATTGGGGTTTCTCACGGCAGTTCCTAAATATCCTAAAAATTAGTTTACTTCTTCAACTTCCAAAACAAAACCATCCCGTTCTAGAATGCGCACGGTGGCACCGATGGGGATCGGTGTTGCGCTGTGCGCAGACCATAATTCACGATGCACTTGCACCGAACCTTCATGGTGAATTTCGCTTTTGGCTTCACCGATCATACCCACTAACGGCGCCAGGTCATGTGCCATCGGCGCTGAACGGGCCTCCAGTGTTTTCGTTGCCACAATCCAGAAAAAGCTACCCACCATGACCGATACGACCAGTGCCAAAACTGGATGGACGGCGGGCTGCCACCATTGATTGCCGTCAAAAAGGTATACCGATCCGACCACCAGCGCCAAAATAGAAATCGCCAGGAACTTCCAGTTGCCGGTTTTACGGATCGCTAAAACGAAAAACAGCATTCCCAGAATTAAAACGACCAGCGCCCAGTATTGAATTGGCAGATTGTAGACACCCCATCCTGCCAGCAGCAGCGCCAGGATCGCGACAATTTCAAGAATGCCTGTTCCTGGAGCGAGAATCGCCAGCAATGCCAGCGAAAAACCGCCTACCAAAAATAGATAAGCCACATTTGGATTCAAGAAAAAATCGATCATCGGCCACCTTTTCTTTCAGTAGAAGAACCAATTAAGGGTAACCAAACCAATTTTACGGCCAGGTTTTTTGGGCAGCACAGTTCCGGTCTACTTGATTCGTTGCTAAACCTGTCTGGTCTGATTTACCGTAGTTCATTATACTCTCACTTTCATTCTTTAGGGATCGCTTGTAGATGGCTCTTTGGGGTTTCTCACGGCAGTTCCTAAAGACCCACAGATACTTGTAACTCTATATTCGGTAGTCACCGTGGTATGATTTTGCCATGCAGAGTACACCAGGCACATTTGGCTATTTGCTGGCTGCGGGAGCCACTATCGGGCTGTTATGGGTTATCTTGCAAACTGACCCAAAACAACGTCACGTACATCTGGATGCCGGGATGTGGGCGGTACTCGGCATGATCCTGGGGGGGCGCACCTTGCACGTCGCCATCGATTGGACGTACTATCAAACGCACTCTTTTGAAACCCCGCAAATCTGGTTAGGTGGCTTTTCTATCAGTGGAGCGCTGGCTGGTTGCGCGCTGGCGCTGTTGCTAATTCCTCTGTTGAGCAGCATTAATCCCGATGCGCTGCTGCCCCTGCTGACCGCCCTGGCAGTCAGTTTGTGGCTGGGTTGCTGGAACGAGGCCTATCTCTATGGGCCAGAAACTTCTGCCGGGTGGGGCTTGGCGCTGCGAGATGAATGGGGTGAATTGGCGTTACGTTGGCCTTTGCAGCCCGTCGGAGCATTACTCACGGTAGTTGTGGCCTGGGGTGTGGATGCGGCCCGCGCCCGAGGCTGGATTCAGGCTCCGGGGTTGGCAGCCAGCCTCGAGCTGGCCTGTGTTGCTATCATTTTGGGCGCAGCGGACACGCTCCGGGCGGACCCTGTTCCCTTGTGGAGAAATATCAGCCCCGATGGTTGGATCGCCCTTATTTTGACCATTTTTGCCATTCTCAGCGCGCTGTGGATCATTATCCAACATCAACGCAATTCACCGCCAGGCCGCCAAATTGGTTCAATCTGAACATACCATGACAGTATTTAACCAGTTGGCATCTATTCACCGCCGAGTACGCGGAGAGCGCAGAGAAACTCAGAGAAAATATCTGAAAACTCAGCGTTCTCCGCGGTAAAAATGCTCTGATGTCTTCCAGGTGCGTAAGTCCTGACCATGAGAGATTAGAATCGGTTTGAGACGATTGAACCAATTTTTTAGGATTTTGACCATGAAAAAAACAATCGCCCTAGCCCAAATTAATACTCGCCTCGGTGACGTGCAGGCCAATCTCGAAAAACACCTGATGTATGTCGAGCGCGCTCTCGTCGCCGGAGCCAGCCTGCTGGTTTTTCCAGAGCTATCGCTGACCGGCTATGCCCTGCAAGATATTGCTCACGCCGTCTCACACCGCCCCACCCCGGAAGATGAAATTTTCGCTCCCTTGCTGGCCGCCAGCCGCGAGCTTGATCTGGTGGTCGGCTTCGTGGATGAAGACCAGCGCCACCGTTTTTATATTGCCGGAGCCTATCTTTCGGGAGGAAAAGTGCTGCACGTTCACCACAAAGTCTATTTGCCGACCTACGGTCTCTTCGACGAGGGACGTTTCTTCGCCTGGGGCGACTCGATTGAAGCCTTCGATACACCGTTGGGGTGCGCTGGCCTCGCCATTTGCGAAGATTTCTGGCATGCCTCGCCGCCCTACCTGCTTTGGCTGGATGGCGCCGACATCCTGATTTTTACCTCAGCCTCACCGGGACGCGGCCTGACGGACGAACCCAAACTCGAATCTGCGCGCTGGGTGGAGCATATCAACCAAGCCTATGCCAGCCTGTTCACCAGCTTCACCGTGCATGCCAACCGCGTTGGCTACGAAGATGGCCTGAACTTCTGGGGCGGCTCGACGGTTTTCGACCCCAATGGCAATCTGCTGGTGCGCGGCCCCTATCACGAAGAAGCCCTGGTGATCGCCGAAATAGATCTCAACCAACTGCACCGTACGCGCGCCAGATTGCCAATTTTGCGCGACGAGCGCACCGGTTTGGTGCAGCGCGAATTGGAGCGCATCCTAAACAAGAATGGAGGCGGACGATGAGCGCGAAATTGAAGATTAACACCGATTTGGCAAAAACGATCCTGACCGGGTTTATCCACAGCGAAATCACGCGAGCAGGATTCAGCCGGGCGGTGATTGGCCTCTCTGGGGGCATTGATTCGGCCCTGAGTTGTGTACTGGCTGCCGAAGCCCTCGCCCCAGAGAATGTCCTGGCTGTACGGATGCCTTATAAGACATCATCTATTGATTCATTGGAAGATGCTCAGCGCGTAATCAGCAAAACAGGAGTACAATCGCTGACCGTGCCTGTTACCGAGATGGTTGATCCGTTGTTCGAGCGTTTTCCCGAAGCGAATGCCATGCGCCGCGGTAATATCATGGCGCGTGCCCGCATGATCGTGCTCTACGACCAGTCCGAAGCCTTTGGTGGGCTGGTGGTTGGCACGGGCAATAAAACCGAAATTTTGCTCGGGTACAGTACCCTTTACGGCGATTCGGCTTGTGCCATTAATCCCATTGGTGATCTGTACAAAACTCAGGTACGCCAGCTTTCAACCGCTTTGGGCGTTCCCGATGAGGTCATTTCCAAAGCGCCTTCCGCCGACCTGTGGGCAGGGCAGACCGATGAAGATGAACTCGGCTTCACCTACGAAGATGTAGATAAGCTGCTCTACCTGATCGTAGATGAACGCTACAGCCCCGCCGAATGTGTGGACGCCGGATTCCCGCAAGAATTTGTTCAAAAAGTGATAACTCGCATCCGGCGCAATCAGTTTAAGCGCATCCTGCCGCCGATTGCCAAACTCAGCAACCGCACCATCGGCTACGACTTCCTCTATCTGCGTGATTGGGGAACATAGTACAGGTTTCAGGTAATCAGGTGATTAGTGATTTGGATTTGCTAAAGGATAACTGCCCCCAATCACCTGGTCGCCTAATTGCCTGATTACTCAATCCCCCAATTCCTAATTCACCTAGACCCAATGAAACTACAAATCCCGCCCGCGCTCCGTCATCGCAAATTCGCCGTCTATTGGGCAGGCTTGCTTTTCGCCTGGATCGGCAACCAGATGCTAATCTGGACGATTCCCTGGCAGATTCGCGATTTTACCGACAACCCTCTGGCTCTGGGGATTATTGGCCTGATTCGCCTCGCGCCGACAATTCTATTCTCGTTGTTCGCCGGGATCGCCTCCGATCGCTTCAATCGCCGCAAAGTGCTTATGGTCACCCAGAGTGTGATGGGGGCATCCGCACTGACGCTGGCGCTGCTCACCCTAAGCGGCAGGCTGCAATTGTGGCATATTTATGTGCTATTGGTGATTCACGCCACGACCTTCATCTTTGATCTCCCGGCGCGCTACTCTCTGACTCCCAACCTGGTACCCGCCGATGTGTTGCCCAACGCCCTCAGCGTGGAAATTATCGGCGTACAGATTGGCGGTGTCTTCGGCCCTATTCTCAGCGGCTTGCTGATTCAGGGTTTTGGTGAACAGGCAGCCTATCTGACTTCGGCGGTATTTTTCGGCGTTTTCGCGGTCATGTTGCTGCGCATGGGCGATGTATCGCAACAACGGCTGGTATCTCAGCACAAAGGCATGGATTGGGCCGCCATCCGAGAGGGTGTGCGCTTCACCTTCCAGCAGCCGTTGATATTGGCAGGCATGATCCTAGATTTCCTGGCGACCCTGCTCACACGCGCCGATTCGCTGATGCCCTACTTTGCCCGCGACGTGCTCGGTGTAGATGGCGCGGCCTACGGGCTGCTCTCCGCCGCATCGATGATTGGCGCCGTTACCGCAGGATTGTTGATTTCGCAGATTGCCGTGCTGCACCGTCAGGGCAAATTGTTGCTGACCTCCATCGTCATGATTGGTGTGGGGGCGGTAGCCTTTGGTTTTTCGCGCAATTTCTATCTTTCGGTGGCCGCATTGATGCTGGCTGGCGCGGCTGACTCGGTCAGTTCGATTATTCGCAGTGCCATTCGCCAATTGCATACACCGGATCGGTTGCGCGGACGTATGACCAGCGTCAATCAGATTTTCTTCATGGGTGGGCCATACCTTGGGGATGTAAAATCAGGCTTTTTGGGGGGCGCGATCGGGGTGCCTCTGGCTGTGGCGCTGGGCGGATTTGCCTGCATTTTGTCGGCGGGCTGGGCGGCGCGTCAATGGCCACAATTGAGTAAATACGACCAGGGAAATTCCAATACGGAGGCATATTCGTAGGATGTTTATCCATATCCCCCCTGCCTTAAAACACCGCCGCTTCCTGTTGTTGTGGAGCGGCTTGCTAATTTCTGTTGCTGGATCGCGTATGCAGTTCGCGGCCATCTTGTGGCATATTCGCAGCCTTAGTGACCAGCCGATTGCTCTGGGTGGAATCGGGTTGGCGCGCGTCGTTCCAATTATCATCTTCTCGCTGGTCGGTGGAGCAATCGCCGATGTTTTTGACCGGCGCAAAATTCTCTTTGTGACGCAAAGTGTGCTGATTGCGACCGCTTCCACGCTGGCCTGGCTAACCTGGAGCGGCAATATCCAACTCTGGCATATTTATGCCCTGACGGTGGTGGAGGCGATGACCGCCGCCTTTGATCTGCCCTCCCGACAGGCATTGACGCCCAATCTCGTTCCGGTGCATGATTTACCGAATGCCTTTAGTATGCAGTCGATGGCCTTCACGGTCGGAGCGATTGCTGGCCCGGCGTTGAGCGGATTATTCATCGGGTACCTGGGATTATCGGCTGTCTACATCACCAATGCAATCACCTATCTGGGAATTATCCTGGCTTTAGTGATGATGGGGCCGGTGGCGCAGCAACACAGTCCGAGTGAAAAGAAAGCCCCGGTCAGTTTAACCGCGATACGGGAGGGGATTACGTTTATCTTTGAAAGGCCAATCATTCTTTCCAGTATGATTCTAGACTTTTTCGCCACCTTCTTTTCCGCGGCCAATGCCCTGATGCCCATTTTTGCAGTGGATATTCTGCACGTGGGGGAGATTGGCTACGGCTGGTTATTGGCGGCCGAGTCGGTGGGTTCGGCGCTTACGGCGGGG
>CALCSH010000503.1 GCA_937893815.1 uncultured Anaerolineae bacterium
GGCCGGTCAGGCTGATCGAACGAGCCAGGCTGCTGCTGGTGAAGGTCAGCGTGTCAACACTGCTGCCGCCGACCAGGTTCTCCACCGAGGAGAAGTTGAAGGAATTCGTGGCGATGTACACGCCGTTATTGGTATTTGTCAGCGACCAGGAAGCGACACCATTGAGGCCGGTGAGGGTGTCAGCGCCATTACCGCCAACCAAAGCATTGATATTGTTGAAACCAGTCGAAATGCCCGAAGCGCTGCCGCTGAAGCCATCCAGGGTACCCAGGCCTAAAAGCAATACCGCCAGGTCGCTGCTATTACCGGCGTAGCTGAGGGTATCCGTGCCGTTCTTGCCATCCATGGCGCCATTGAATGCGGCGCCATCCTGTACGGCAAAGGTGTCGGCTGCGCTGCCGCCGATCAGGCTCTCGAAACCGGCAAAAGACAGCGTCTTGCCTGCGGCATATTCATGGGTGCCGCTGGCCTTCAAGCTCCAGGTGGCGGTCGTGTTCAGGCCGGTCAGGGAGTCACTATTTACCGATGAACCAACCAGTTTATCGATATTGCTGAAGCCGCCGCTGATGGAGGCCGCACTGCCATTGAAGCCGTCGCTGCTGCCTGTGGCGGTCAGGGTAATATGGCGGGCGGTGGTGTAGCTGGCAAAGTTGAGCGTATCCACGCCAGCCTGACCGTTGAGGGTGCCCGTCAGCGTGGCTCCATTGGCAAAGATAAAGCTATCATCACCAGAACCACCCAGGAGGTTGAAAGCCTGCGCGCCGGCCACGTTGAAGGTATCGGCGGCGCTGCCGCCATTCAGAGTCTCAAATCCGGCAAACCGAACGTGCGTGAACTCGTATATAGATTCCCCGCAGTGGCATCCACCCGCCAGGTGCTGACGGCGCTCATGCCGGTGATCGAGTCGCTGGTTGCGGCGCTGCCAATCATCTGGTTGAAATTATCAAATCCACCTGCCAGAGGTGTGGCGGTACCTTTGAAGCCGCTCGCGGTGCCCAAGCCGGTCAGCACAACGCTGATGCTGCCAGGATAGGCGCTGAAATCCAGGATGTTGTTGGCCGTGGCGCTGCCGACGAAGTTTTCGATCATGCTGCGGCTGGTGATGACGCGGTTGAGGCCTGCGGTGACAGTCACATTGACGCCATCGACGGCGAAGGTTAAATCGCTGCTGTGGTTGGAGAAATCAAAGGTGTCGAGGCCGCTGGTGTCTTCAACCGTGTCAGTTCCCCAGCCATCGAGGAAGACATAGGTATCGTTACCGCCCTGGCCCCGCAGTATATCGTTGCCCGGCCCGCTGACCAGGATATTATCGTTAGCATCACCGTTGATAATGTTGTTGGCGCCACCGATGACCTTCTGGATTTTGCTGACGCCCGCCGTGCCGTTCGCCTTGCCCAGGGCCAGATCAACCTCAACCAGCGTGGTCGTGTAGGCGCTGTAATCGAGGGCGTTCAGGCCCGGGCCGCCATTGATGACACCAAATCCAGCGGCCAATTGCACGCCATCTGAACTGAATTTGAAGGTGTCATTGCCGGAGCCGCCGGTCAGTCGCTCGATGGTGTTGCCGGTGTGGGTCAGAGTGTTGACGCCATCGCTGACGATCAGGCTGCCTGCGGCGATGGTGAAGGTCAAATGGGTAGTGACGACCGAGAAATTGAGGTGATCGCTGACGCCCAGGGTGTCGCTGAGGCTATCCACGCCCCAATTATCCGCAAAGATGAAGGTATCGTTGCCAGGACCACCGATGAGGGTATCACTACCGCCCGCGCCAGTAATCACATCGTCCCCGGCGTTGCCCGTCAGGATGTTGGCTGCACTATTCCCGGTGAGAATGTCGGCACCCGCCCCACCGGTGGCGTTCTCGATATTGCTGATTCCGCCGGTATTGGTAGCCGTGCCAGTCGCCAGATTGACGCTAACGCTGCTGGTGTAGGCTGCGTAACTGATCGTGTCGTTGCCTTGGCCACCATTCATCGTGCCGCTGCCAGCCGCAAATTTGACACCCTCGGCGCTGAAGAGGAAGCTATCATTGCCGCTGCCGCCGATCAGGCGCTCGATATTATCCTCGACGTGGGTGACTTTGTTGCTATTGCTGTCGAGTATAACCAGGCTGCCCAGGGTAAATGTAATATTGGCGGTAACTCTGGAGAAATCTAAGGTATCCGTGCCCTGACCGGCGTCCTCGATAATCGTATCCCCGTTGGCTCCCGACCAGCCATCGGCAAAGATGAAGGTATCATCGCCGAAGCCGCCCTGCATAATATCATCGCCGCCGTTGCCAGTGATGGTTTCGGAACTGGATGAACCGATTAAGATGTCATTGGCGGCGCCACCAGTCAAAATTTCGATATTGAAAATGCCCGCCATACCGGTTGAGGTGTTAGGCTCTACTCCCAGGGCTGCCTTCGAGTGCAGGTTAACTTTCACCGGGGTGGTGTAAGCAGAGAAATCCAGCGTATTGCCGCTGCCGCCCTGACCATCCACCAGACCGGTGATCGAAGCGCCGTTAGCGAAGGTAAAGCTATCTGTGCCGGGGCCGCCCCGCAAGCTGACATTATTATTAGCCCCGCTGACTAAGAAGCGATCCACCCCTGCGGCGCCAAAAAGGCGCTCGAAATTGGCAAAGCTGGCGCTGTTGGTGTTGACCGTCAGGCGGCTGCTCGAGCTGATCAGCCAGTCGGTGGTCAACGCCGGGCCATTCAAGCGGTCGGTTGTGACAGCCGCGGGGGCGATCAAATTGTCGATATTGGCAAAACCACTACTGATGGAGGCGTCGGCGCCGTCGAAGCCATCTGTAGCGCCGACAGCGTTCAGGCTGACAACCCGCTCGGTCACATAGGCGGACCAATCGATCGTATCTGTACCACTGCCGCCATCCACAGAGCCGTTGATCGTGGCACCATTGCCAAGGATGATTTGGTCATTCCCGGCGTCGCCAATCAGGTTACCGGTCAGGATAGCATTGGTGCCAAAGGTGACGGTATCATCCCCGCTGCCCAGGTCGAGAAAACCAGTCAAGGTTGCGCCAGCGCCGAACGTCAGGCTGTCGTTTCCGGCGCCCAAATTCACCGGACCAACCAATTTGGCGATGGAGACGAATACCAGGGCATCGTCGCCACTGCCCAGGTCGAGCGAGCCTGTCAAGATTGAGCCAGCGCCCAACGTCAGAAGGTCGTTTTCAGAACCCAGATTGACAGAACCGTTCAGGGCTGCGCCCGTCCCCAATAGCAGGACATCCGCGCCTGCACCCAGATCGACCGAGCCATTCAGCACAGCTCCGGCTGCCAGGGATAGCAAATCTGCGCCCGCGCCGGATTGAATATTCTGAGTCTGACTGCCGCTGATAGTGAAAGTATCCACCGCCGAGCCGCCAATCAAGGTTTCGAAAGCGGAGAAGTCGAGAGTCGGGATAGCGGCATATTGGTTGCTGCCGTCGATGTCCCAAACAGAGGCTGTATTCATGCCGGTGAGGGCATCGGCGTTGGAGGCAGAACCAATCAGAATATTGATATTGGCAAAGCTACCCGCGAGGCTGGTTTCGAGGCCATTGAAGCCATCCGTAGCTCCGGCGCCGGTCAGGGTGACGCTGCGAGCGCTGGTGTATGGCAGCCAACTCAGGGTATCGACGCCCGCCTGCCCATCGATCAGGCCGCTCAGGGTGGCGGCGTTGTTGAAGGTGAAGCTATCAGCGCCCGCGCCGCCGTTGAGGTTGATCACGGACACACCGCTGATGACGAAAGCATCCGTCAGCGAACCGGCGTTTACAGTGTCGATTCCGGAGAAGGTCAGCGCGTTGTTGCTGGTGTAGGTGCTGCTGGAGCTGATCTGCCAGGATGAAACTGTGTTCAAGGCGTTGAGGGTATCGGCTGTTGAAACGGAGCTGCCGACCAGGCCATTGATATTATCGAATGTTCCCGTGAGGCTGTTGACGCTGCCACGGAAGCCATTATTCGAACCCAGGCCGCTGAGGACAAAGCTGCGCGGGCTGGTGTTCAGGCTGTAATCGAGGGTATCCACGCCGCTGCCGCCGTCGATATTCCCACCCAGGGTAGACCCATTGCTGAATTCGAAGCGATCATCACCCGCCAGGCCGTTTAGATTTCCGGAGACATTGGCATTCAATCCGAAGATAAAGCAGTCGTTCTTGCTGCCGCCGCGGTAATTCTCAATAGTGTTGACGCCGCCCGCGCCGTTGTGATTGACCGTTCCACTGCCGGTAACGGCCACAGCACCTACGACAAAGGCAAAATTCAGGGCAATG
>CALCSH010000504.1 GCA_937893815.1 uncultured Anaerolineae bacterium
CCATATATTCCGGCGGACATCTCCGTCATCGGCTTTTTGCAGTAGAGTCAAAATAGGGTCTCGTAAAACTGAAAATCCACTGTCACTCTGAGGAGTTATTTTGTCACGCGTTATTAACCCCAATTTACCCGGTACGGAACGCAATCGGCTTAAGCGCGGTCTGGCGCTGGCATTGCGCGAAATGATGAAAGAACCCGAACCCAACAGCCGCACGCGCGATTTGGCGGCTTTTATGGTGCTGTCGCTTGAAGCCATTAATGCCACAGTTGAAACCACGGTTGTCGCCTGGGAAAAGCGCGATTACTGGGTCAAGGCTGACCGTTTTCGCCTGGAATGGGACTGGGCCGCGAAATTGGGGCGCGAAATGCGCCCGGCTGTTTTAGCAGAAGATTGGGGGAACATCGTGCCCCTGGCAATTCAGGTGGGGCAAAAACTGGGGGATGTCAAAGTTTCGGAACGGCATCGCATGGGAACCCCCTGGATTGGTGCCTGGAAGCAATTGAAACTTTCGTAGTAAGCACAGTAGCCCGGGGCCTAATTACCTTGACAATGCCAACTTACACAAAAAGTGGTCGAAAATTGGGGATACGGGCGGGGTTCCACCCCGCCCATATCCCCAATTTTCGGAAACTTTCTGCCAACTTAACATTGTCAAACTACTCCGGGCTTTTTTCTTGTTGGGAGCCGTATCCGCCGCCGCCGGGGGTGCGGATGCTGAGAATATCGCCAGGATTCAAGTCGATGGTGCCTTTTCCGGGGAGGGGGATTTCTTGATCCCCACGGATGAGAATATTTTCGCCGCAACCTCCGGGTTGGCCGCCGTTTAGCCCGTAGGGACTCTGCACCCGCCGCTCGGTCAGCAGGGTGACTTGGGCTTCGGTGAGCGCCTGAACGTCCCGGCGGATGCCATCTCCACCGCGGAATTGGCCAGCGCCACCGGAGCCACGGCGCACTTCATAACGCAGCACGCGCAGCGGATAAGCGTATTCCATCGCCTCTGCCGGGGTGTTGAGGGTGTTGGTCATATGTGAATGCACCGCCGATGGCCCGTCTCGGTCGGGCAGTGCGCCCATGCCGCCACCGATGGTTTCATAGTAGGCGAAGCCTTCCCCACCTTGCATCCCCCCAATCGTGACATTATTCATGGTGCCTTGCGAGGCCGCAGGAACGTTGTGTGGTGCAGCTTTTGCCAGCGCGCCGAGCAGCACATCTACGATGCGTTGTGAGGTTTCGACATTGCCGCCCGCCACCGCAGCCGGGTGCTGCGCGTTGACCACGCTGCCCTGGGGGGCAACCACCTCGATGGGAATCAAGCACCCGGCGTTATTCGGAACATCCAGGCCTATCAGGCAGCGGAAAACATAATACACCGCCGAAAGCGTGATGGCATAGACGGCGTTGATGCTGCCCTTTTGCTGTGGCGCGGAGCCGGTGAAATCAACACGGGCCTGATCCCCGCGGATATCGATTGTTACCACGATGGGCACCGGATCATCTCCCACACCGTCGTTGTCAAGTTCATCTCGGAAGGAATATTCGCCATCGGGGAGATCTTCAATCAGCCGCCGTGTCATGCGCTCGGTGTAGGCCAGCAGGGCATCCATGTAGAACTGAACTTCCTCAGAGCTGTGTTCGCTAACCAATTCGGTAAGCCGCGCCGCGCCGCGCTGATTGGCACCGATCTGCGCGCGCAGGTCGCCAGCGCGCTCCTGGGGGGTGCGCACATTGGCCAGAATCAAATCCCAGATGGCATGATTGACTTCCCCGGCTGTGACCAACTTGACTGGAGGGATGATCAGCCCTTCCTGATAGATTTCGCGCGCAATCGGCATTGATCCGGGCGTCATGCCGCCCACATCGGCATGATGGGCGCGCGAGGCGACGAATCCGAAAAGAGTGCCCTCACCCCCAACCACTCTCCCACCGGGGGAGTGGTTGGGTTGAGGGATAAACACCGGCGTGACCAGTGTAATATCGGGCAGATGCGTGCCGCCGCGGAAGGGATCGTTGAGGGCGATCGCATCGCCGGGTTGCAGATTGGGGAAATCGCGGATGGCGGCTGCAACCGAGAGCGGCATCGAGCCAAGATGGACGGGGATATGTGCGGCCTGGGCAATCATGCGCCCCTGGGCATCAAAGAGCGCACAGGAATAATCGCGACGCTCCTTGATATTTGGGGAAAAACTAGCTTTGCGCAGTACGGCCCCCATCTCTTCAGCGACGGCGCTAAAACGATGTTTGAATACTTCCAGGCGGATGGGATCGAAAGCGGCGTTAGGCATGATCGGTTTCGATGGTTGTGTCTTCGCAGGGTCGGTTGGAAATTTCTTTCCAGTACGCGTTGAGTTTCATTAGATCGTTGTCATAGGAGAGCAATGTGATGATGTCACCGGCGTGCAATTGGGTATCGCCATGCGGCACGATGATCTCTCCGTGACGTTCCAGGTGGATGATGAGATAGTATTCGGGCAGGCATAATTCTGCCAGGGTCTTATTGACAAGGTAAGTATCGCGTGGAATGGCATAACTACCGCTGATGGTGCCGGGGGGGGTGCCAGGAAGGTCGCCAAGGGCAAAACCACGCCGCACCAGGCCGAGGTCATAGGCTTTGATGATATTGCTGCGCCGAATCAGACCCACCAGCTTGTGGGGGTCA
>CALCSH010000505.1 GCA_937893815.1 uncultured Anaerolineae bacterium
CACCCCCATATATTCCGGCGGGAACACCTGCATGGTAGTTTTTTCAGTGGAGTCTGAAATGGAAAAGCAATTTTACCGCAGAGAGCGCTGCATTCTGAAGGGCACAGGCGGGGCCACTGGGGTTTCCCACGGCAGTTCCTAAAGACCCAATCTGTAGTATTCTGTGTGTCGAAGCAGATCAAGTATAATTGCATTGATTGCGTATGAGTTGGTCCGTTCATCTTTCGATATATGACCTTTGGGTTGCTCTGGGTGGAACTGAAAGTCTTGCAAGATACCTGCGCATCTAGTAACCGATCTTTCAGAGCAAACCGGTCAAGGGGTTGTTCTATTCGATGATAGTGGTGGCCGCGGTCACATGAGGAGAATTATGCCTGCTACCCCCCATCTTGAACGTCACTTCACAGCCACTGAAATGGTTCGTGATATTGTCATCGGCATGTCCGATGGTTTGACGGTACCCTTTGCATTGGCTGCCGGGATTTCTGGAGCGGTGGCCGCCACGGGGGTAGTGGTGACTGCCGGGCTGGCCGAGATCGCTGCCGGGTCGATTGCCATGGGATTGGGTGGCTATCTGGCTGCCCGCACCGACTATGAGCATTATGCCACCGAGCGTCAGCGTGAATGGGATGAAACGGAATCTGTTCCTGAAATAGAAAAAGAAGAGGTTGCCAAAGTGTTTCGCGATTACGGTTTGGACGAAACCCAAATTATCCCACTGGTGGACACGCTTAGTGTGGACCGCGGTAAGTGGGTTGATTTTATGATGCGCTTCGAGCTGGGACTTGAGGCTCCCGACCCCAAACGCGCTGCCCAAAGCGCCTTGACGATTGCAATTTCCTATATCGCGGGTGGTTTGATTCCACTGTCTCCGTATATCTTGCAAAAAGATATAAACACAGCCCTGCTGATTTCCGTGGCCGTGACCTTGATCGCTCTGTTCCTGTTCGGATTTTTCAAAGGGCGTTTCACTGGACTAAATCCACTCAAGAGCGGCGGCCAGACTATTCTCGTTGGGGGGCTGGCAGCCGCGGTAGCCTTTGGTCTGGCGAGGTTAATCGGTTGACGAAGAACGAAAATCTCTCCCGGCGCTGGAAAGGCTGGCATTGGCCTGCCATTACCCTGGTTGGCGCGCTGACCTGGGTATCATCGCACTATTTTCTACGGTTGCGCCGCCAGCCGCCTTTCAAGCGACACGGGCTGCCCACGGGGCTGGAAGATCACAACACTCTGATCAACCAGGGGATTCATATTGCCGAGAATAACCTGCGCGTTTGCATCGAGCTGCGCCACATCCCTGATGGACAGATCAAGCACGTGTTGTGTGCCGGGCACCGTAATTTCCGCGAGCCATGGGCACGCGATATGAGTTTTGCCGCCTATGGGCTGTTAGAACTCGGCGATTTTGAAACCGTGCGCGAGTCTCTGGAAGTTTTTCTTCATTTTCAAACCCTCCAGGGCCAGTTTCCGGTCAAGGCGTTTTCGACCGGCATTTTCGACCGCTATCTGCACTCCCTTTTTCGCCGCGAACAACCCACTCACGCCCCGTTGAAACCCAAATATATCTCTGGGCATAGAACCCTTTCCCTTGATGGCAACCTTCTTTTGGTCGTTGCCAGCCTGCACTATATCACCAAAACTGACGATAGAAAATTTGCCCGCAAACATTGGGATGCGCTGCGGCGCGGCATCCGCTGGGTGGAAAAACGCGCCCTTAACGGCGATGGCCTCATCTCACAGCAGGCCTATTCCGATTGGGCCGATAGTTTGGCTCGAACCGGGGAAGTGCTTTACACAAATATTATCTACTGGAAAGCACTGCATGAGATGGCCCGCCATGCCGGAAAATTTGGTACGGAGAAGGAGACGGCAGAATGGAGCGAACTCGCCAACTACACACGCCAGGCGATCCAGAATCGCTTTTGGCGCTCTGATTTGGGCTATTTCGTCACCAGCGCCGAATTGGATAATCTCTCCAGTTCCGGAAACTTGTTGGCAATTGCCTGGGAATTGGCGCTACCCGAACAAGGCGAAACGATTTTGGCAGCAATGGCGCATTTCGGTATGGATTCGCCGGTGCCCACTCAGGCCATGCATGGAGAGTATCCGCTCAAATCGATTGCCATTGAAAACCGATTGGCGGGCATCCCTGAATATCATACGCAGGGTGCCTGGCTTTGGCTGGGTGCCTGGCATGTGATTGCCGCGGTATATCGTGACCGGTTGGATGAAGCCGAGAGATTGCTGGAGCAGATTTGCAGCCTGGTGCTGCGCGACGAGGCCGTATACGAGGTCTACGGCCTGGATGGAAATTTCCTCTCTACGCGCTTTTACACCGCCGAAGCTCCACTCAGTTGGAGCGCGGGGGTGATTGTTTATGCTTATCATGTATTATCACGCCGCCTGTCTCAAAAGGCCGCCATGACCGAGGAGGAAACAGCCTGATGCATATTGGAATCTATACCAATGCGTATTATCCAACCGTCAGTGGGGTGGTGCGCTCAATCGCGTCGTTCCGTATGGCCCTCGCCGAATTGGGGCATAACGTGTTTATATTTGCCCCGCATTCCGGAGATTATATCGACGACGAGCCTTTCGTGTTCCGTTATCCGGCCATCGACTTGCCGCAATACCGCCAGTTTCCCTTTGCGATTCCCATTTCACACTGTCTCGATCGTATTTTGCCATCCCTCCGATTGGATGTGATCCACAGCCAACACCCCTTTCTTCTGGGTCAAACCGCGTCAATCAAGGCCACGCACCTCGGCGTGCCAATGGTATTTACGTTTCATACTCGCTACCGCGAGTACAGCCATTATTTATCCATCAACCAGAAATTCGTCAAAGAACAGATCGATCACTGGCTGCGTGATTATATGTCGCAATGCCATCATATCATTGCGCCCAGCGAGAGCATGCGAGAATTATTATCCAGCGAATACGGAGTCACTTCACAAGTCAGCGTACTGCCCACCGGAATTGATCTGAAAGCGTACCAACATCTAGAGCGCACCGACTTGCGTCATAAATTGGGTTGGGATGAAAACCGCATCCTGATTTCAGTGGGACGTCTGGCCGTTGAGAAAAACTGGAATACCTTGCTGGAAGCTGCTGCCCCGGTGTTGAAGAAACACCCCGACGCCCGGCTGGTGGTACTGGGGGAGGGGGCCGAGTGCAGCGACTTGCAGGAATTGGCCGAAAAACTCGCTATTACCAGGCAAGTCGATTTGCGCGGCGAGACTCCGCCGGAGGATGTTCCCGGCTATCTGGCCGCGGCTGACCTATTCTGCTTTGCCTCGATTACTGAGACCCAGGGCCTGGCGACTATGGAAGCTATGGCGGCCGGTTTGCCGGTGGTGGCGGTGGATGCTAGCGGGACGCGCGATGCTGTCGATCATGGTGTCGAAGGCCTGCTCACAGAGAACGACCCCGCCGCGCTAGCCGCTGCGATTGAACAATTGCTGGATGATGAAGCCCTGCGCCTGCGCTTCGCCGATGCCGCGTATCGCCGCGCCCAAACCTTTGGTATTCGTCATCTGGTGAAGCAATTGTTGGAAATCTACGTCCAGGCAGGTGAAGATGCCCGTTCCGGACGCTTTGTGAGCTGTGAATAGAATCAATCGAGGAAATATGCTTTGTTTGATTCGGGTCGTCGATGATGATGCGCCTTTTCACTTGGAGCAGACCGGTTACCGCAATCATAAGATAGTCCAACCTGCAAATTCTGAGAAGCCAGCGCCAGCACAGCAACTGGGACTAGCACCGGTTTGTATTCAAGTGAACAATGGGACTGGAGGTCAACGAAGAGATTACCAACGCCTTGAATGTGTTCGAATTTGCAAGCCACTGCAGCACGTATGGAATATTCAGAAAAAACGACGTGAAAGAGCGGCTTCATGGGTTAAGCGAGAGTAGCGAAATAGCATCACTTGGCGAAATTCCCCCACAAGATAGAGCGTTTGTTTTGGAGTTTTACCGACTTTTTAACGCAAAACGCAGCGGCTAAAATAGCAACTGCGCCTGTGAAAATGATAAAAAATGGGCGCGGAGGGACTCGAACCCACGACCTCACGGATGTGAACCGTGCGC
>CALCSH010000506.1 GCA_937893815.1 uncultured Anaerolineae bacterium
CAAGCCTGGGGTGTGGGCGTGGCCTCCAAGTTTTTAGCGGTCGGATCGGTCGTGCCCTGGGCGCGAGCCGGGGCTGGGGCTGTTGCCACGCAGGCCTTCGCCAATACATCCTTTGGACCGCACGGTTTGGGGATGATGGGAAACGGTCAGGCCGCCGAAGTTGTGTTAGCGCTGCTGATCGCCGAGGATGAAGGCCGAGCGCGCCGACAAGTGGGACTCGTGGATCAAGCTGGTCATTCGGCAACTTACACCGGTGAGGCTTGCAAACCATGGGCGGGAGGCTACACCGGAAGCGGATTCGCGGTTCAGGGCAATCTGCTTGCAGGGTCAGGCGTAGTCGAGAGCATGGCCGAAACCTTTGAGCGCTGTTCGGGAGAGTTCCCTGACCGGTTGTATGCGGCGCTTTTTGCCGGAGATCAAGCCGGGGGTGACAAACGCGGCCGTCAGAGCGCCGCGCTTCTGGTCGTCAAAGCTGGGGGCGGCTACGGCGGCTTCAACGACCGCTGGCTCGACTACCGCATCGACAACGCTCCCAACCCGGTGGAGCAACTCGGCGAATTGCTGCGGCTGCACATCATCCACAACGAAACCAGCCCGCGCGAAGAGCAAGTTCTGCTGCGGGGCGAGATTCTTCAAAAATTGCAGATATTGATGACAGAACGGGGGGTTTACGCGGGCGATATCCACGGCGAATATGATGCCGCCACGCGTCAGGCTTTAAGCCAGTTGGTTGCCAATGAGAATATCAACGACCGCACTGATCTCGAACTGGGATGCATGGATCAAATTGCTTTGGATTTCTTGTGGAATGATGAAGTATGAATGCAGAATGTTCATCACAATTCTGCATTCATCATTATGCACTCTGCATTAAAAATTACCAGTCCATCTCGTAGCGGGTGACATTGATATTACGTTTTTGCAACTCTGTAATCAGCGCATCGGAGGAAACATCCTTTCCGGGAGCCAGCAAGCCGCGCTTCTGAATGTCGCCGCGCAAGATCATCTGTGCGCCGATACTGGCGGTATACCCGACGGTGCGCTGCATGGCTAATAGGCCGGTATCAAGATCGCGGCGGTCTACCATCTGGTAAATGATGCGCTTGCGTTGGCCGTCTTTGAGGCCGCGTACATCAATGCGGAGGGCGGCAATATCGCGCTCGTTAGCGGCGTATTGCAATTGGGGGGCGAGTAGATCATGCACGAACTGCCGCGGCGATACCTGAACATCCCCCACCTGAAGCGGCTCTTCGCTCAGAAAACCTAACTCAACCATTTTTTTCCAATAAGCCGAGTGCCCCGGCCAGCGCAACGAGTAGCGCCCGGTGGAGCGGGTGGTTTCCTTAATTCCGAAGACATCCAGATATTTGACCGCGTCGCCGTTGTAGTACGCTTCCATCAGGCCAATACCTTCCACTTCCAAGGGATGGGTGAATTCTTCACTGAACATCTGGCTAGGAGTCAGGTCAATTACTTGCCCATCTTTGAGCATACGCGCCGGGCGCTGGTAGGCGCTGAGTACACCGGCAAAGGTCCACGAGATTTTATAGTTCAGGGGATTATTGGCGGCTTCGGGCTCAGGAACGCCTGTCCCGTAGGCGTGCAACTCATGAACTTCATCCAGTTCGCTGATGGCGCGCCCGACGAGAACGAGATCAATCCCGGGGTCCAGGCCGAACTCTGGCAACAGAGTCAACCCCCGGTCAGCGGCTGCACGCCCCAGTTCGGCATATTCCGGCAAGGCGTACGAAGTTTCTACATAGTGCGCGCCGCTGTCAATCGCCAGACGCGCCATCTCCAGCCGGAAGGTTTGTGGCAGCAAGGTGATAACAGCATTGGCGGCGCGCATCAACTCGCTCACGCGGGCGTGATCACGCACATCCAACTGAACCGGGGTGATTTTCGAGCTGTTGAGTTGACCGGTATAGGCGCTCAATGCTTCGAAATTGGCATCAGCGGCGGTGATTTGTGAGACGTGCGAGCTATTCGCCAGATCGTGCAGCGCAGCTTTTCCCTGGAGGCCAACACCGAGCAAAAGAATTTTCATGGATGATTCTCCTAAAAACTATGAGTATCTACTTAATTTTATGTCAAGACAGGCCGGTTTTTGAACTATTTTTCGAATTTTACCAACAGAAGTATAAAAAATTCAAAAAAATCACAGAAGTTTCTCTTGCTTGGCTGTCTTTATCATTCATTTTCTTTTATAATCGTGGGGTGGTTTGTTTTTTACATTTCCCATGTAGCAATTCCATCATCTATTACAACTACACACTCGCATGGAAGATTAGGAGGTGCTTGGCACATAGTATATCTACTATATTTGCGTATAAAAATTTCTCTTGAAATATATAAAAACCTTTTGGAGGAGGAAGTACGAAATGTTTAAAAAATTATTCCCGATTGTAGCAATGTTAATGGTTCTAACCCTCGTGTTTAGCGCCGCCCCCGCTTTCGCTCAAGATAGCGGATATGGTTCGACCCTGGCCACTGTTCAGGATCGCGGTTATGTGATCTGCGGTGGCAACGCTTCGGTTCCTGGTTTTGGTTTCCTGGACGAAGCCGGTAACTATCAGGGTTTCGACATTGATTTTTGTAAAGCTGTTGCGGCTGCCGTCTTTGGCGACGCCGAAGCTTACGAAATTCGCCCCCTTAGCTCGCAGGAGCGCTTCTCGGCTCTGCAGAGTGGTGAAATTGATGTCTTGATCCGCAACACCACCTGGACCCTGACCCGCGACACCGAAGTCGGCGCCAACTTTGTTCACACCACCTTCTATGATGGGCAAGGCTTCATCGTCCGCAAGGCCGATGGCATCAATACCCTCGAAGATATGGATGGCGGCACCGTCTGCGTGCAGACCGGAACCACCACCGAAGCTAACCTGGCCGACACCTTCGCCGCCCGTGGCATTAGCTACGAACCGGTTGTTTACGAAGATGTTGAAACCGGTTGGACAACTTACGAAGAAGGTCGCTGCGACTCCTACACCACCGACAAATCCGGTTTGGTTGCCCGTCAGACTTTGCTGGCCGTTCCCGAAGACCACATGATCCTCGACGAGACCATCTCGAAAGAACCCCTCGGCCCCGTTGTTCGCCACGGTGACGATCAGTGGTTCGATATTGTTCAGTGGACTGTTTTCGCCACCTTCTTCGCTGAAGAACACGGCATCACATCCGAAAACGCGGCCGACATCATGGCCTCCACCACCAATCCTCGCGAAATGTCCTTCTTCGGCGCCGAAGGCGACTTGGGCGTCAAACTGGGCCTGAGCAACGACTGGGCTTACAACGTCATTAGCCAGGTTGGTAACTACGCCGAAATCTACAATCGCAACCTCGGCCCCGACACCGCCACCTACATCCCGCGTGGTTTGAACAGCCTGTACACCGAAGGCGGCCTGCTCTACGCTCCGCCTTTCCGCTAGACAACGCACGATCAACCTGGGGGTTTACTTATTACGTAATACGGAATTTGGGGCATTGTCAGTTTGGCAATGCCCCAATCCGAATCTGTCAGAGCAAGCTTCAATCTCAGACGAAGAAAACTTAAGTTTCAATCAAGTTTCTCTTTCGGGGAGTTTCGCCTATGGAAAAAACACACACCACTCAACATGCCACCATCCCCTTTTGGCGAGATGAGCGCGTTTTGCGTGTATTGGGGCAGATTATCTTCCTCATCGCCGTCGTCGTCTTCGGCTATTATATCTACAACAATATGATAACTGCCCTTGCAAAACAGGGGATGACACCCAGCTTTGCCTTTTTGAATCAGACTGCCGGTTTCGATATCGGTGAAAGGCTCATCGAATACGAACGAGCCGACTTCAATAAAAGGGCTGTGCTGGTAGCCGTTTTAAACACGGTGCAAGTCAGTATTGTCGGTATTATTCTTTCAACAATCTTGGGGATTCTTCTTGGCGTTGCCCGGCTTTCAACGAACTTTCTGGTCGCCAAATTAGCCAGCATCTATCTTGAAATTCTGCGAAATATCCCGTTGCTGGTACTGCTCATCTTTTGGTATACCGGTATCTTCATCACGCTGCCGCGCGTCAAAGAGGCGATCTCAATTGGAACATCAATCTTCAT
>CALCSH010000507.1 GCA_937893815.1 uncultured Anaerolineae bacterium
ACCTGCACGGTAGTTTTTTCAGTGGAGTCTACTTTACCATCAACGCATTTTGCTGAATGGCTATGTCTATGTTCTGACTGGCAACGTTAATTTTGTAAAACTGTGGTCATCATTAAATGTTTATAAGCGTGCAAATTTCGCTGGATAAAATCCTCTGTAAGCTCGATATGCCAGCCTGATTTGTCCGACCTGCTTTATGCCCATCAGGGTATTGTAGAAAAAACATTTAGTTTCGGAGCTTTACCAAAAGTTCTGGCTTGTGAGGAGGTGATGCCGTATACGTGTTGCAAAGCTGGAAATTGTCCGGTTACTACAGGTTTTTTTAGAAAAATGAGGAGAAAAAAGGTGATGAAACAAAAGCGGTTATACACTCTGTTCGCGCTGGTGCTGGTTGCATCGTTTGTTTTGGCAGCTTGCGGTGGTGCGGGTGGCGGCGATACCATTAAAGTGGGCTTGAATATTGAAATTACTGGTGACAAGCCCAAAGTTGGTGAGCAGTCCAAGTATGCAGCAGAGATGTTTGTAGATGAAGTCAATGCTGCCGGTGGTGTGGATGTCGGCGGTACGATGTATCAAATTGAGTTGGTGGTTGAAGATAATAATGCCACCGGCGAAGGCGCCGCCGCCGCGGCCAATAAACTGATTACCCAGGATAATATCCTTATCATGGTTGGCCCGAACCCCAGCTCGGCGGCTGTTCCGGCGGGCGAAGTTGCCAACAACCTCGAAACCCCCATGATTAGCCCGTGGTCAACCAATCCCAATACCACGTTGGACCGCCCGTGGGTCTTCCGCGTGCCGTTCCTCGATCCTTTCCAGGGGCCGGTTGTGGCTAATTTTGCGACCAAGCAATTTGGCGCTGAAACAGCCTGTGTGTTATTTGATGTTGCCAGCGACTACCCCAAGGGGCTGGCTGATAACTTCAAGAGCGCCTGGGAAGAACTGCACGGCGCTGGCTCGGTGGTGGCTTTTGAATCCTTTACGACTGGCGACCAGGACTTTAGCGCCCAGTTGACCAAGATCAAGGGCAGCGAATGCGACATTCTATTCACCCCGCAGTATTACCAGGAAGTTCCGCTCATCGTTTCACAGGCGCAGGACTTGGGCATGGATATTCCTCTGGTCGGCTCGGATTCCTGGGGCGACCCCCAGTTGCTTGAGCTTTGTGGCGCTGCCTGCGACGGGTATTACTTCAGCACGCACTACGTAGCTTCTGGCGCGAAGGGCGCGACCAAAGACTTTATCGACAAGTACAATGGGAAGTATGCCTATGTGCCTGGCGACGTGGCCGCTCTTACCTGGGATGCCATGCTGTTGACGGTTGAAGCCCTGAAAAACTGCGGCGAACTTACCGGCGATCTGGCGGCAGACCGCGCCTGTGTGCGTGATGGTTTGGCCGCAGTTAAAGATTACGAAGGAATCACCGGGAAGATGACCTTTAACGAGCAAGGCGACCCGGTCAAATGCGCTGTGATCGTCAAAATTGAAAACGGCGAATTTACAGCCTTCGACTCAGCCTGTCCGTAAACCAGTAGAGCTTTGTCAAATTTTTACTTCGGCAAGGCTTCTTTTTGCGTAAGTTGATTTCTTAAAAACCTGCCCCTCTCGATATGGCTTGAGGGGCAGGTTTAGAAAATAAACAAGGAGGCAATGTGTCTCTCGATATCTTTTTGCAAAATTTTCTCAATGCCATGCAATGGGGCAGTTTTTTGGCGCTAATTGCAGTTGGCTACACAATGGTTTATGGCGTGCTGTTGTTAATTAACTTTGCCCACGGTGATATCTTTATGGTGGGCGCCTATGTGGGATATTTTATCGGCACATTTTTGCTCAATAAGTTTGCGGTTAAATTACCGTTTGATCTGCCCACATGGCTGATTATTCCAATCACTATTATGCTAACAATGGCGATTACCGCGCTGGTTGGCGTGACCATTGAACGGATTGCCTATCGCCCGTTGCGAAACCGTGGCGCGCATCGCTTGTATCTGGTTATCACGGCATTGATGTTCGGGTTGCTGCTGGAATATGGCAACCTGGCGCTGCTAGGCGCGAGCGACCGCCAATTCCCCACCCTTTTTGAAAAGGAAATTTACACAATTGGCAACTTGAGTGTGACCAATGTGAAGATTATTGTTATTCTGCTCTCGTTTTTGTTGATGGGAGCGCTTTGGTTCGTGGTACAAAAAACCAAATGGGGCATGGCTATGCGCGCCATTTCGTATGATCGTCTGGCCGTGCCGTTGATGGGTATATCGGTCGATTCGATTATCGTTGCCACCTTTGTCATTGGCTCCTCGATGGCTGCGGTGGCAGGCGTGATGTACGGGACCGCCTTCCCAATCTTGAGTTTTGATATGGGGATGCTGGTCGGCTGGCAGGCATTTATTGCTGCCGTAGTCGGCGGGATTGGCTCGATCCGCGGGGCCATGCTGGGTGGCTATATTATGGGCTTCATCCAGATTTATGTGGCAGCTTTTCTGCCCTCGACCTTCCGCGACCTGATTACGTTCTCCATCTTCTTGCTGATTCTGGTCGTGCGTCCAACCGGTATATTCGGCGTAGCTCGCCGCACGAAGGTTTAGGAGGAGCCTATCATGAAACGATATTCTATGTGGCTGCTTGGCGGCCTTGTTTTCCTGATTACTGTGCTGCCTTCCTGGTTGGGAATCTACAGCACTTATGTGCAATTTATCCTCACGCTGGTTGGCATTAACGTCATACTGGCGGTTAGCCTGAACCTGATAAACGGTTATATGGGCGAATTCTCGGTTGGACACGCTGCCTTTATGGGCGTGGGCGCCTATATCTCCTCAATTATCACTGTTCGTCTGGTGGCTGATAGCAGTTTCTTTGGCGATGC
>CALCSH010000508.1 GCA_937893815.1 uncultured Anaerolineae bacterium
GGCGCGGCGATTGGTAACGCGTTGGCCGATAGCCTGGCGAGTCGCATCGCGCTTTGTGGCGGGTGAAACCCCCGAGGATGCGATTCGCGCCATCAGGGCGCTCAACGAGAAAGGAATTTGTGCGACCCTGGATCATTTGGGCGAAAATGTAACCACTCCCGAGGAAGCTCGACAAGCGACCGATGAAGTGTTGCAAATCCTCGATGAAATCGATCGCACAGGTGTAAAATCAGGCGTTTCCATCAAGCTGAGTCAAATTGGCTTGCTGCTGGATGTGGCAGCGTGTGAAAACAATTTGCGTCGCATTATCGAGCGCGCAAAATCCTATAATAATTTTGTTCGGATCGACATGGAAGACGCTCCATTCACGGATGTGACCCTGGCACTATTCCGCAAACTACGCGCCGAGGGCAACCAAGATACGGTAGGGATTGTAATTCAGGCCTATTTATACCGAACGGAAGAAGATATTCGCCAATTGATGGAAGAAAAGGCCCGTGTTCGCCTATGTAAGGGAGCCTATAAAGAACCACCGGAAATCGCCTTCCCCAAGAAAGCCGATGTGGATGCGAATTTTGATAAAATGACAAAACGCCTACTCAATGGCGCTGTCAAAGCTGGACTTCCCCGCAGCCCAGATTGCGGGCGTTTTCCACCAATTCCGGCCATTGCCAGCCATGACGAAGCACGTATTATTTATGCAAAGCAATATGTAGCTGAGATTAATTTCCCCAAAGATGGCCTTGAATTTCAGATGCTGCACGGCATTCGCCGCGATTTGCAAGAGCAGCTTGCCGCTGCTGGGTACCTTGTGAGAGTATACGTGCCGTACGGCACCGAATGGTATCCTTACTTTGTGCGTCGCTTGGCGGAACGCCCGGCGAATTTATGGTTCTTTATTTCAAACTTTCTGCGAGGGTAGAAGAAGTCATAGAATCAAGAAAGGAGCATGGAATCGTATTCCATGCTCCTTTCTTGATTTTATTTATTGAATCCGTTGTTTTGCGTAAAGCTATCCCCGACTTTACCACTCCCCGGTGAAGCCGCAAAATTCTGAATGCCGATGAAATTCACCGTGCAATACGCTCGCACAGCGGCGTTGAAGCCATCCGGGATATTGGCAATATTGGGGGCGTAATACGAAAGGGATCCGTAGGCCAGAATGGGAACATCATTAATTTTGGCCGCAGGGTAGCCATCGAAATGGATGTCGCAGACCCCGGCGCTGCCCGATATATTCGAGATGAAAAAACCACCGGAGAAAACACCGCCTACATTGCGCGGCACCTGCGGGAAATAAACCGCTTTCGTCTCTGTCCCGGCAGGAATGGCGCTATAGGTAGAGCCTTGCCCGATGCGTTCCACTGGGATGGGGCTGCCATCGTTGTCGGCAGGGTTGCCGCGGTTATCTTCATTGATGATTGCCACAATCCTCGCCTCGGCGTTATCAGCCTGGATGACCGCATTGCCGAAGCGCTGACTCATCGGGAGCGAGTCTACTGCATTGATGGCGGCGACATCTGGCAGATAGAGCACCAATGCGGAGCTGGCTCCAATTTCCGCTGATTGGTACGTGAATGTTTGACCGCCGAAATTAAAGCTGATTGTGATGCGTGTGGCCGTTTGGCTGATATTTTGTACAGTGATACCGCTGTTATAACCATAAAAACGCCGCACCACCCGTGGAGCATAGAGTTGGGCCGCACCGCTGCCAAGGCCATTATAGCTGTGGAATTGTGAAGTGCTGGCATCGACCCCACTGTTATAGAAATTGACCACCATCCCAATTTTTGCATCAGTGGGATTGGTGACTCGTACTTTGGCCGCGCCGACAAAACCATTGGGTAGATTGGCATTTTGGTCTTGATAGAAAATTGCATTGCTGTACCCGGCGATGGTTTTTGCTTCGGTGGCGACAGGAATATCATTACCAGCTTTATCTTTATAGGTGACCTCAATCGTGATCTCGTGCCCGGCCGCATTTTGCACAGAAAAATAGGAATTCCAGTTGTAGTAGGTCTTCATCACCTGCGGGGCGTACATTGTCGATGTGATATCGCTCTCACCGAGTCCGGAACTACTGGCAATCCGGTATGGATTATCGCTGCTGCCTGTTCCTGTGGTTTGAGTATTGACGGTGCACACCACACTTTTCGATGAGGTGACAACAACACTACCAAGAAAATCTTCAGGGACGCCCAGATTCCCGTCGGCGACGTTATAGTTGCGGCTGCTGCCCGCGGGGATTGTGTCGGCGTAGCTAGCGCTGGTTGTGCTGCTGCCCAGCGCGTAGAACGTCAGCGTGAGTTCTGCAGGGCTTGCCGTATCCAGGTTTTGGCAGGCAACTGTGCTGGTCCAATGGCCTCCGGGGCCTTGGGCGTAGGCGGCAGTAACAAGAATCAGCATAATCGCGATTAGAACGATGGGAAGAAGAATTTTTTTCATAGCAACAACCCTCTAAACATGCCAGCAAAAGCCAAGATGATATGCTGACGATTAGCATTATTATACGGCATGGATCGCTTTTGGTCACGCAGCGATTTGCTCATAGAGCGCCAGTGTTTGGCGCGCATCCTCGGTTGTACGATAACGGGCACCAATCTCAATAGCTAAATTTCTCAAAACTTCCGAGCGCTGAGGGTCTTGCAGTATTTTGGCGAGAGCCTCAGCCAATTGAGCGGCATCCGGTTCATTGACTAGCATGGCGGCCCCAGCAGTGATTTCGGGGAGTGCGCCAACACGCCCGGCAATCAGCGCCGCGCCACAGGCCATTGCCTCCGCTGCAACCAACCCAAAGCCCTCGTGAAGGGAGGGCATCACTACGGCCTGCGCGCCGCGATAGAGAGCGGGCAATGCTTCATCG
>CALCSH010000509.1 GCA_937893815.1 uncultured Anaerolineae bacterium
CCCAGATTTGGGGGTGTGGCGGGTGTTTCACACCCGCCACACCCCCAAATCTGGGTACCTCCACGCAAAGTCTCAAAGAGCCTAATTTTTTAGCTAGCCCTGGTAGCTCAAAAGGACAGAGCAAGGCTCTCCTAAAGCCTAGGTTGTGGGTTCGACTCCCGCCCAGGGCACTCAAAACACCCGATTTTGATTGGGTGTTTTTTTTGATCAGTAGCATTTTCACTGCACATGGAATAGAGCTTGCACCTATAGGCCTAGCAGGAGGAACCATGCTTCGCGGTAAAGGCTTTTTTATCACAAATATCTCCCAATGCCAGGGTGGCGATCTGCAAGCTATCGCTGAGCGCGCCCGATTGGCAGGGTTAAGCCATGTAATCGTCAAGATTGCCGAGGGAATCACCCCGGCAAATTTATCCACTGATTCTCAGAACAACCCCATCAAAACTTTGCGCAGTAACCTGGCTCAATACGGTATTCAGCTTTGGGGTTGGCAGCATGTTCTGGGGAATAAAGCTTTCGATGAAGGTCAAATCGCTCAGCAGCGCATTACCGATTTGCGGCTTGCGGGCTTTGTCGTTGTCGCGGCCAATGAATACGAAATCCCTGGCGGTGCCACAAATGCCCGCCAATATATGCACGAATTGCGCCACGCGCATCCAAATTTACCTATTGCGCTCAGTTCTTTCCGCTACCCATCCTATCATAAGGGTTTCCCCTGGGAAGCATTCCTGAGTGACTGCAACTACAATATGCCCATGGTCTTCTGGGTGCAGGCTCATAACCCGCATACTCAATTGATGCGTAGTTATCAGGAGTTTGATTCCCTGCGCCCATTTCGGGCGATCATCCCCACGGGGCCAGTATTCAGCACCGACACCTGGCGGCCAACCCTGAGCGAAATCCAGGAATTTATCGCTACGGCACAATCTCTCAACCTTCCCGCGATCAACTTTTGGGATTGGGATTCCACATCTGGTGAACTTTCCCACCTTTGGGAGCCGATACAAAACACGCCCTGGATGCTAACCGGTTTGCCGCAAGATATTGTTGGCGACTATATCGCTGCGCTCAATACACATGATCCCCAAAATCTGAGCGCGTTATATGCCCCGCGTGCTGTGCATGTAAATGCGCAACGCACTTTGGCGGGTAGAGATGCTATTCGAGCCTGGTATGTGGATTGGTTTGCCGAAGGGCGTTCGGGGTTGACGTTTGAGATGATCCATTCTCAGGGGGGCGGAAATGTGCGCCATTTCAGGTGGAAGGCGGCGGCTGCCCCCCAGGCGGATTCTACCCCCGCGGCACTTGCACGGCAGCGCCTGTTCGAGGGGTATCAACAACTTTATCAGGGTATTTTCTACCAAAAGCAGCACAATCTGATTCCGCGAGAATACACTGCCCATATCGCCTTGATCGACCTTGATCATCCGGCTGTGGATGTAATGGTCACCCCGCGGGCTGGATTGGGCAGAACCACATCAGCATTTCTGGGTCGCTATGATGCACAACTGGCCGTTAATGGTGATGAATGGCTCAGCCTGGATAATCCGAAAGGGCTGGCCGTTTCGCAAGGCGATCAATATTCGCCAGCATCGGTAGAGCCGACTATCTATATCTCGCAGGAGAATCAAATACAAATCGGCGGTACGCCTCCCGCCAGAATTTGGGATGCTATTTCGGGATCACATACATTGATCCGTGAGGGTTTAATTAGCGCGAAAATACTATCTTGTGCCAAACCGGAATATTGCGAAATCAAAGCCCCGCGCACGGCGATTGGCATGACCCGCTATAATCAGCTGGTGTTGGTGGTAGTGCAAGGGCCTCCGCTGGATTTACGCAATGCCTTGTCGTTGAAAGAAATGGCTGAACTTCTACTTGGATTGGGCGTGCGCAATGCGATCTCCTTCGATGGCGGCGGATCCAGCACACTGGCGGTAGAGCAATCTGGGGTGCCTAGCGTGTTTAATTTGCCCAGCGATGGCCGCGAACGGACGGTGGCGAATCATCTGGGTGTGCGGGCGAAAAAACTAATTTCAGATACGTTTGAACCACAAGCGGAGGGGAATGATACTTTTGGCCTGCTCGATGGACAAATTGTCTACCACCTGACGATGATGCCTTAGCGCGGCAATGCGCTCAAAACATTTACCCGGCAAAAAACAGCATCGTTTCTGCAAATTAGATACTAGCTATATCACTTAACTGTTGCGAAAATGTAATGAAATTGTCATGATACGCCATTGATTTTACAATATATGTGGGGTAATATTATGGGGACGAATGCCTGGGTGCCCCCCTCACTTAGGCATTTGTCGCTTTAAAGAATAAAATCCCCTGAACATTTGTTCAGGGGATTTTTTGTTTTCGGGCGAGTTTGACGGGCGAAACGGACGGTTCCGGTGGAATTTACTCATTTAGCTTTTGCGATAAACTTTCAGCTTGTTGGAACTCTTCGGGGGTATTGATATTGATAAACGCCAACCCGTGCGGGTCATATTGGAGAAAGTGTTCCGCGGACAATTCATGAATCAGAGCGTTTTTGTGCCAGGCGATCACGCGCCACTGATCAGCGTCGAGAGCGGCTTTGACGGTGGGCAGGCAGCTGGCGCGGCGATAGACGGCGTGCAGCGGCTCAAGGCCATGCTCGGTGCGTGGAATGGCAGCATCGGCGAGGGTGGTGCGCAGAATCTCGCCACACGCGGTGAGAATCCCGGTGTTTACAAAGGGCATATCGCAGGCGATCACCGCCACCATTGGATGCTTCGCCGTGCTCAGGGCGGTGTACAGCCCACCTAACGCGCCCCGGTTGGGGATCAGGTCTGGGAACAGAGGCAAGCCCAAATAGCGGAATCCTGCCGGAGCGTTGGTGGTGATCAGCATCTCATCGGCGAGATGCTCCACCCGGGCAATGACGCGCTCAATCAGCGGAATCCCTAAAAAAGGCAGCAGGGCTTTCTCCTGACCCATGCGGCTGGATTGTCCACCGGCTTGAATGACGATACTCAACATGCTGGGATTATACCCATAACCCGGTGAAATGGTGATGATGAAGCCAGGAGCCTCGGGAGCATTGCGTTGGGTCTCGTTATGGAAAAACCGTCCTGGGAGCGGGGTATAATAACCGCATGAGTACGATTACGGAGATTCTGGACTCGCAAACTCGTTCCGGCGAATTGTATGAAAAGCTTGCCGAAAACGCCGTGCGCTGCTACGCTTGCGGGCATCGCTGCCTGATTCGGGAT
>CALCSH010000510.1 GCA_937893815.1 uncultured Anaerolineae bacterium
TGGTGACTGCCGAGAAGTCCAGCGTGTCCAGCCCGGAGGCCAGCGCTTCGATGATTGTATCCAGACCCCAGGCATTCAGGAAGCGGTAAATTTCATCGCCGAGGCCGCCGCTCATGACATTATCAGCACCGTTTCCGGTGAAATCATCGGCTGCACTGCCGCCGGTGATATTCTCGATATTGCTGACGCCCGCCGTGCCGGTGGCGGTGCCGGTGCTGAGGTTGACGGTCACCGAGGTGGTGAAGGCGGAGTAATCCAGTAAATCCGTACCGGCGCCACCGTTGATCGTCCCGACAATCGCGGCGCCATTGGCAAAGGTGAAGGTATCTGCGGCGCTGCCACCGATCAGGTTCTCGATACCGGAGAAGGTCAGGATACTGCCGGAGGTATAAGTATGCGGCGTGCCAAGTGCCAGGTGCCAGGTGCCAGGTACATCCAAGCCGATTAGCGTATCAATAAAGACGCTGCCAATCAGGATATTGATATTGGCGAATTGGGTACTGGATACTATCCCTGCGAAGCCGTCGGTTGCGCCGAGGCTGGTGAGGGCAATATTGCGCCCGCTGCTGTAACCTGCAAAGCTGAGGGTGTCATTCCCTGCGCCGCCGTCGAGTGCGCCAACCACCTGGGCGCTGCCAGCAAAGTTGAAGGTATCGTTATCCGCACCGCCATTCACATCTCCGGTCAGCACTGCCGCGCCGCTAAAGGTAAAGATGTCCGCGCCGACTCCACCGCTGAGGTTTCCGCTGTGATTTGCCGTTGTATTGAAGGTATCCACTAGCGTGTCGCCGTTCAAGTTTTCGACTGCCAGGAAAGTCAACGTGCGACCGCTGGCCGTGTAAACTTTGCTGGCGCCCAAATTCCACTGCGATACCAGATTAGCGCCGTTCAATGTGTCTACATAGGCGCTGCCGGTTAGCAGATCGATATTGGATACCGGCGCCTGGATGTTAGTGATTGTAACGTTGAAGCCATCGGTGGCACCCACGCCGGAGATTGTGAATGTGCGGGCGCTGGCGTAGCCGGAGAAATCGAGTCGGTCGCTGCCCGTCTGGCCATCAATGCTGCCGGTCAGGCTGGCCGTGCCGGAGAAGACAAAGTTATCGCCCCCCAGGCCGCCGCGCAGATAATGGCTATGCGAAGCAGATAAATTGAAGATGTCGTTGCCGCTGCTGCCATACAGGTTTTCGATAACGCTGCCGGTGTAGGTCACCTGAGATAGCGCATTGGAAATCTTGCTGAGCGCCAAATCGAAGGTCACAGCGGTTGCGGCCAGCGAGAAGTCGATGGTGTCGTTCCCGCCTGCATCCACGACACTATCGGTACCCGTGGCATTATAGAAGCGATAGGTATCGTTGCCCAATCCACCGTTGAGTAGATTGTCGGCGCTGCTGGCGGTGAGCGTATCGTGGCCGCTGCCGGTCATCAGGTTTTCGATATTGGTGATGGTATCCAGGCCGCGGCCGGTATTCTGCTGGGTAGTCAGGCTCAGATCAATATTCAGGTCGAGGCTGGTAGTACTCTCATCGAGGGTATCCACACCTGCGCCGCCGTCGAGGATATCGTTGCCGGCGTTGCCGCGTAGGATATTATTCTGACTATCAGCGGACAGGCTGTCGTTACCGCTGCCGCCAATAAGATCGCGGATATTGCGGATGCCCGCCGTTCCGGTGGCCGTACCGCTGACCAGGTTGACGGTGACGCCATCTGTGTAGGCGCTGTAATCGAGGCTGTTGACGCCGCCGCGCCCGTCGATGGTGCCGATGCCGCCCGCCAGGGTCACGCCGTTGGCGCTGAAGACGAAGCGATCATCATCTTTGCCGCCGATCAAAATTTCGATCTCGTTGCCGCCGTGGGTGGCCACATTCCCCAACCCGTCACTGACCACCACACTGCCCAGGGTGAAGGTCAGGGGGACATCCACGGCGCTGAAGTCCATCGTATCCATACCAATTGTGTCGTAAACCGTGTCCAGACCCCACTCATCGTCGAAGACGTAGGTATCATCGCCCGCATTGCCGCGCAGAATATTGGTATGGCGGTCACCCACCAGGCGATCGGCCTTGGGGCTTCCGGTGATATTCTCGATATTTAACAGGCTGCCCACGCCGCCTGGCCGTCCATTGATCAGGGCAGTGGCCGTCCCAGCGGGCAATTCGACGATCACGCCGGTTGTTGAACTGAAGCTGCTGTAATCGATGGTATCGGCGTCACCCATGCCGTCCACATAACCGGTGATGCCATTGACCTCGGTCAGGGTGAGCGTCACGCCGCCGATCAATACGAAGGTGTCCGCCCCGGCGGCGCCGCGCAAGGTATGGTACGTGCGCTGGCCGGTGAGGCTGAAGGTGTCCGCGGCATCACCACCGACCAAATTCTCGAAACCAGAGAAATCGAGCGTGTTGGTGGATATATATTGATCAGTGCCGTCCAGCCCCCAAACTGCTGCGGCGCTCATCCCGGTCAGGGTGTCGTTATTGGAGTTGCCGGATTTGATCACGTTGAGGTTGCGGAAGCCGCCCAGCACGCTGAGGGTGCTGCCGTCAAAGCTGTCACTGGCGCCAAGATTGGTCAGCCCGATATTGCGGTCGCTGGTGTATGCGCTCAAGTCGAGCGTGTCGCGGCCACCTTGAGCGTCGATATAGCCTGCGATCACCACGCCATCCGCGAAGACGAATGTGTCGGCGCCAGCGCCGCCGATCAGATTCTCAATGCTGCTGCCGGTGTAGCTGACCTGGTTGGCTTCCTCGGATACCAGGATGCTGCTACCCTTGAGAGCAAAGTTGAGGTGATGACTCGTCGTCACTGTGGAGAAGTCAAGGGTGTCATTACCGGCAGAACCCGCTTCAACAACGGTATCCACCCCGGCGTTATCACCGAAGACGTAGCGGTCATTGCCGCCCAGGCCGGTCAGCAGGTCATCACCGAGGCCGCCAATCAGCACATTATCGCCTGAGTCGCCGGTCAAAATATCGTTATTGTAGCCGCCGGTGATGTTCTCGATATTGATGACGCTGCCAAGCACGTTCCCCGGTACACCGCCATTGACGCTCGCAGCCAAGCCTTTGCTCAAATCAACGGTCACGGTCAAAACATAGGTGGAGTAATTCAGTGTATCGCGGCCGCCCTGCCCATCAATGTGGGGGATCTGGCCGTTGATCAGGGCGCCGCCCAGGGTGGCCCCCTGGATGAAATTCCAGGTATCGTCACCGGCGCCGCCGCGCATGATATAGTGCTGCCGATCCTCGACCAGGGTGAAGACATCCTGCTGGTTGCCCGCGAAGATGCGCTCGAAGTTGGCGAATTCCAGGGTATAGCTGTCGCTGAGGGCGCGATAGGTATTGCGATCCGTGGCAGCCACCATCACAAGAGCATTGTTGGGCTTGAAGAGCGGATCCGTATCGACGATCACGCCGTCGATATTGAAAGTGCTGTTCTGGTTGAGGGTGTAGAGCGAGTCCTGGCCGGTGCCGCTGAAGGCGAATTCCACCTGACGGGAGGAGAACTTCAAGCTGTTAGCCGGGGTGTTGACATCGGTGACCGTATCCCACAGGGAATTGTTATCCAGGCGGAAGTCGAGGTCAACCGTCACAGGCTGAACGGCGAAAGTGATCGTGTCACCGGTGTAGGCGTAGAAGCTGATCGTGTCATTGCCGCCGCCTGCCGCCTCGATCACTGTGTCAGCGCCCCAGCCATCCACAAACATATAAAAGTCGTCGCCACCCAGGCCGGTGAGCGTGTCCGCGCCGAAGCCGCCGCGCAGCACATTGGAATTGGCATCACCGGTCAGGAAGTCATCCCCACTGCCGCCGGTGATATTCTCGACATTGCTGACGCCGCCCACCGCCCCGCCGCGCAAACCGGTGGCGCTGTATGTGAAAAGATTGACGGTGACGCTGGTGATGTACAGGATGTAATTGAGCAGGTCAGCCGTCCCGCCATAGCCGTCAATGTTGGCATTGGCGACAGTGCCCAGTTTAGCCAGCACCGAACCGGCGGTAAAGTTGAAGCTGTCATTATTCGTGCCGCCCACCAGATGCTCGACCGTATTGCTGTTCAGCGTGACAATGTTGGGTCCGTTTCCGACGGTGACGGTGACTTCATCCGTACTATCATCGATCACGAAGCGCAGGCGCTCGCTGACATTGGTGAAGTTCAGCGTATCGTTTGCGCCACTGCTGTCGGTGGTCAGATCAATCTGTCCCCAATTGTTGTAGAAGTACCAAATATCGTTATCAGCGTCGCCATTCAGCGCCGAAGTCACCAGCGGCTCGATGCGCACAACATGGAAAGTATCGTCGCCGGCGTTGCCGTTGACAGTGAGCGTGCCCGTCGAGGCGCTGTTCAGGTTGATATTGAAAGTGTCCGAGCCAGCATTGCCGTTGACGGTCAGACTGCCGCTGAATTTGTAGATATTGAAGCTGTCGCCGTCGTCATCACCATTGATTACGGTGGTGATGCTGACGTAGTTGACATCGATCATGTCCAGGCCGGTTCCGGCATTGACCAGAGTGTCGCCGCTGGTGCTATTGAGGAGGATATGATCGTCGTTGGCGCCGCCATTGACTTCCAGGATATTGCTGGCCGCGGTTGCGTTGATCGTCAGGGTATCAGCACCGGCATCCGCATTCAATTGGATGCGGGTGTTGGCACCTGTGGCCTGCAGGGTGATCTGATCACCGTCATTCCCGCCGTTCACCACCACATAACTGTTGGCGCCGGTCGTGGCGATAACAATCACATCTTGTCCAGCCCCGCTAGTGAGCGTGAGATTACTGTTCAGGCCAGTCGTGGTGATATCGACAGTGTCCACGCCCGTGCTATTGCCAAGCGCATTCATGACTGTGTTGATAGCGTCAGTTGTGGAAAGAATATCGATATCATCGTCACCCAGGCCGGTGTTCAGGTTGAAGGTTTCGATGGTGGTGTAAGTCACCAGGCCGTTGCCCGTGCGCCGGAAGGTGGTAGCCGTCAGAGTGTAGGCATTATTGTCTCCGTCGTTTTGATCATCAATGCTCAGGCTGTCACCGCTATCCAGGCTATTGCTTGCACCGCGGATGGTCAAGGTTGTCTTGGCTACGGTGTCGTGTGCATCGCCCTGGACGAAGGCCGCGCCCAACAATCCATCCAGGCTGCCATCACCGATATGGATGGCATCGCTGCCTGCGCCGCCGTTGATATCCATCAGGCTGCCCGCGCCGCTGTCGTACAGGCTGATTGTATCGCTGCCCGCCTCGCCATTGACTTGCATGCGGGCGTTGGCGCCCACCACTTTGACGAAAACGCTGTCATTGCCTTCTGCCGTGAAAATCCGGGTGTAGCTGCCTGCGCCAGAGGCATCGATGGTCACACTGTCCGCCCCGGCATAGGTATTGATGATCACATTGCTGTTGTCGCCGGTCGTGATGGTCAGCGTATCCACGCCGCTGTTGTCGCCCACGGCGTTGAAGACGGTATTGATACCGGCGGTGGTGCTGGCAGCATTGACTGTGTCATTGCCGGTGCCGGTGTTGAGGTTAAGGGTCTCGATCGTGGTGTAGGTCAGCATACCGGTACCATTGCGCTGTAAAGTGGTGGCGGTCAGGGTGTAGGTATTATCGCTGCTGTCCAGGTGATCGTTCAGGTTGAGAATATCGCCACTGTCCAGGATGTGATCCACGCCGCGCACTGTCAGGGTAGTTTTGGTGCTGGCGCTGTGGGCATCACCCTGCACGAAAACGGCACCCAACAAATCATCCAGGCTATTGCCGGTGCTGCCGATATTGATCGTATCGCTGCCCGATCCGGCGTTGATATCGATCAGACTGCCGCTGGCGCTGGCGCGCACATTCACCGTATCCTCACCCGTATCGGTGTTGATCCCCAGGCGGGCGTTGGCGCCGACTGTTTTGACGGTGACGGTGTCATTAAAGTCAGCGGTAGTTATTTGGGTGTAACTGCCTGAACCGGTGGTATCGATGGTGACAGTACCCAGTCCGGTGTAGGTCTTGACCGTCAGGTTGCTGTTTGCGCCGCTGGTGGTGATATTGACCGTGTCGGCGCCGGTATTGAGACCTTGGGGATTAATGAAGGTGTTGGAGCTGGCAACGGTGCTGGCGATATTGATACCGTCGGCGCCAGTGCCAGTCTTGAGGTTCAAGGTCTCGAAGGTGCCATAAGTCAACAAACCTGTGCCGCCGCGCTGGAAGGTGGTAGCGCTGAGGGTGTAGGTGTTATCGCCGTTATCGAGCTGATCGTTCAGGTTGAGGACATCACCGCTATCCAGGGCATTGCTATCGGCGCGCACGGTCAGGGTGGTCTTGGCAAGTGTATCGTGGGCATCGCCCTGAGCGAAGACCGCCCCCAGGATGTCATCCAGGCTGTTGCTGAAATTGCCCAGGTTGATGGTGTCACTATTACCCCCGCCGTTGATCTCGACCAGAGTACCACTGTCGCTGGCATACAGGTTAATCGTATCGGTGCCAGCCTCTCCATTGGCTTTCAAACGAGTCCCGGCGACCACGGCCTTGAGGGTGATGCGATCATCTCCATCGCCAGCGTAGGTTTCCACGAAACTATTCGCCCCAGTGTTTTGGATCGTAATCACATCCGCGGCCCCGCCGCCATAAACCGCCAGATTGCTGCCCGCGCCGGTTGTGGTGATATTGATAGTATCGACACCCGTATTGGCGCCGGTGGCATTGATGAAGGTGTTGGTATTATCCACCGTGCCGGTGATATTGATGGTATCCGCACCAATACCGCTGTTGAATACCAGGGTTTCGATGGTGGCGTAGGTGATCAGGCCGGTCGCATTTCCACCCAGCCGCTGGAATGAGGCGGTCGTCAACAGATAGGAATTATCTTGAGTATCGCCCTGATCGTTGATCAGCAATTGATCGCCAGTTGGCTTGGAATTGCTATCCCCGTGGATGGTCAGGGTGGTATTGCCTGAAGCATGGCCGTCGCCGTAAATATTGATCAGACCCAGTAAACCGCTGATGCTGTTGGCCGTGCTGCCCAGGGTGATCGTGTCGGAATCGTCGCCGCCGCGGATATTGATCGTCGTGCCTGCAGCGGAGGCGTAAATTTTGATGGTGTCAGCGCCAGCTTCGCCATTGAGATTGACAACCGCCGAGGCCGAGACGGACTGAAGCGTAATTTGGTCATCGCCGCTGCCGCCGTTGACGGTTGTGGCCGCGCTCACCGAGGGCAAATCGATCGTATCATTGCCGCTGCCAGCTTTGATGTTCGTGGCGGCATTGACCGACTGCAAGCTGATGACATCATTACCGGCATTACCGAAGACCGTCAGCGGGTTATTGACACTGGCAACGCTAATGCTATCGCTATCATCGCCGCCATAGATCTCAATCGATGCGGCCTCCAACGTACCCAGTAGGTCAATAATCACCCCGGAAGCATCCGCATTCACCGGCTCGCCGCGCACCACAATTTGGGTTTTGGCTTTAATCGTGGTGCCTGCATAGGCGCGCACCACATCGCCGCCCTCCAGAGTCACCGAAGAGCCGTAGGATTCCACCCTGGCGTTATTCGAGATGGTCAGATCATCGCCGCTACCAGACGCGTCGGAGGCAGTCAACTTGATGAAGCCATCAGCGGTGATAGTGCTGGTCACCGAAATCGGGCTATGAGTAATGATGATGATATTGCCATCCGCATCTATTGCGGCGCTGATGGTCAGCATACCGTCGTTGTCCACATCCAGATTGCCGGAGATATGCCCGCTGCTATCCAAAATCAACGGGACTTGGTTTACGATCGACAAATTGCCATTAATGGCCCCAAAACGGATTCGACCGGCCTGGAGATTGGCCAGCAGCACGTCGCCGGGGGAGCCAACGGCAATCGTCAGGGTGTTGGTAATAATAAATCCGGCGATGCTCAACTGACCACCAACGGACAGGGTAAGGCTGTCCACGTTCAGGTTAGCAGCAATCACCATATCACCGCCCGAGGTCAGGCTGACGCTGCTTCCCGACAAATTCCCGGAAACACGGCCCAGCGAAACCACATTCAGGTTCCCGGTCACATTCAGGCTGATGCTGCCGCTGCTAACGATCGGCGCCATGAGAATATAGTTGCCGCTGACATTGGAGGGGAGCGATGTGGGGCCAATCTGGGTAGTTCCCGTAGAAACAGCCGCCGAGGTACTCCAGACTTCAATACCTGCGAAAAGCCCATCCGAGTCCCTTAACGTGACTGTGAAACCGATCACTTCGTAGCCATCATCGTCCGGGTCTTCGATGATTTGAAGGTAGGCATCCAGCAGTACCGCACCGGAGGTTTTGACGATGCCCTGGTTGGTGGAAACCTCAACCCGATCCACGCGGATATTGCCGGCTGCCTTGAGGGTGATATTGCCAGCGTCGAAGGTTTCCACCAGCAAAACGGTCATATCGCCGCCAGTCTCGATGTAAATATTGCCGTTAGGTGTGACAGCCTTTTTCACTACCAGGGCATCAGCCTCTTTGACGGTGATCGCCCCGCTGGCATTGACGATGGCGGTCAGGCTGCTGGCCATAGTGGTCAGGCTCATGCCCGAGTTGGTTTCGATGGTCAAGTCACCGGCAATCAAGGCTGAACCTTCATCCATGCTGATGCTGCTGGCAACGATTTCCATAGCGCCGGTAGAGGAGAAAACGCCGCTCTGAATGGTCAAATTTCCATTTGGAATAAATTCTCCATTCCCATTGATACTGCCCAGGCTCAAGCGGAAATAGCCAGTGCCCCCCATACCGGTCAACCCACCGAAGAAGCCCGAAACAGTCATGTTTCCGTTCTGGACAAAACGGATGCCTTCGGCTGCCCGTACTTCATACTGTTTTGCGTTGACAACCGCACCAGGTTGCGTATCGACCCGCCAGGCGGTAATTTTCACATTGCCATTGGGGGTTTGAATCTGGCCAAAAATATTTACACTGTGGTTCTCACAAGGTGTTAATGGACTCGACTCGATACAGCCACCTGCAACCGTCGCAGGTTCAGTACTGGTAACAAGTTCCACAAGGCTGGTAGCTGTCAACGTCCCCAATATCTTCAAACCTGGTCCCAATTCTAGAATGATGGTGTCTGCGCTAAAGTTGGTCGTTTTGTAATCACTCAGCGCACCATCAAAGCCTTTCCCGGCACGGTATTCAATATGCCCTGCAGTGGTGTATAAGGTGCCGCTATTTAGCACCCTGGCCGCATTCAGCGCAAATCCGCTGGTGGCGTTGTATGAAAGGGCGCTCGAGGCAATCACCAGATCGGCCTGAGTGCTGGTCAGGTATAACCTGCCGCCTGTGGACACAACCGAACGCACATCCAGGGTCTTCTGAGCGCTGATATTCACCGAGCCATTATTAGCCCAGGCCTTGGTAATCAGCAGACCTTCGTACTCTTCTCCGGCGCCATCCTGGTCATTGACTTCTATATTGCCATTGGTGGTCGTCAGGCTGAGCAGTTCGTTGACCGCCAGTTCCAGGCCGCTGATTCCCGAAACGGCGCTGATGGTCAGATCGTCGGCAATCACGTCAACTTCGGCATCCAGGCTCAATTCAGTCACCGAACCGCCGGAGATCAGGCTGACATCACCGACCGAACTGCGGGCTGTGCTGCCGCTGGTATCATAGGTGCCAGCTTTGATCCAGCCCACCTGAATATCCCCGCCCGCCGTGACGCTGACATCGTTGCTATCCCGGTCGGTAGCCAATTCCACACTTTGCAAGATCACGCTGCCCCCGGCGTGAGTGAGCGTGAAGGAGCCATCCATGACGAAGACCTTGACCACGTCGAGCGTGGCCGCGCCGGACTGGGTGATGCTCACATCCCCGGGGGCGCCGGTTTCTACGCTCAGGCTGTTGGTCTGGGTATTGAGGGTCAGACTACTCCACAAAGTGACGCTCAGGTGATCGGCGGTGACCGTTCCCGAACCGGCCCAGCTAATATTGCCCTGCACGTTCAGGGTCAGGTCGCCTAACCCGTTGACGCTGACGGTTCCCAGGATCAGGTTGGCTGTCGTCGCCCCAACACCATCCGGGTCTTGCGTGATCAGGGTAATATCATTTTGTTCGGATGTGCCCTGGGCCGTCACGCTGGTGGCCGTCAGGTCCCCAAACGCATGTACCCAGATGCTGCCATCGGCGCTGCTGACGTTTTCCAGGATCACAGCCGAATTGTCAGTCAGCACGATATTGCCGATACCCGTGACCTGCAAGATTGCTCGCTGAACTTCCGTACGAACATCAATACCGCTGGCGGCATTCACGTGAAGCATTTCGGCGGTGATCAAGACCTCTGAGATGGAAGCGCTGCCATTGGTAAAAGTTTGGGCGGTGACACTGCCGGAAGCGGCCAGCAGGCCGACCAGGTATTTTGCATCCAGCGAGGTCAAATAAGCGACGTTATTGCCTTCGACAGCGGTGAAGAGGATATTGCCGCCGTTGGCTCCAGCGATGAAGTAGATACCACTGTTGGAGATGGCGCTGGCATCGGCAGTCGTTTCCAAAACTGCGCCGCTGGTGGTGATGCTGCCAATCCCTGCTGCGCCCTGCCCGGCCTGGATGGTGATGCTCTTGGTCACTTTCAGGTATCCAGCCAGGCTGATGTCATCGTTGGCGCTCAGGGTGACGTGGTCAATCGATGTAATCTGCCCATCGAAACGCAGGTCGCCGCCAGCCGTCAGGGTAATGATGCCATCGCCAGCATTCTCTACCACCATACCAGAGGTGGAAACAAGCAGGTCACCACCAGCGCTGACAGTCTGGATATCCAGAGCAGCCAGTTTTGCCTGAGATTCTACGGTATTGGCAACCTGTGCATCGTTTGGCAATGTACCTTCAACAGCCAAGCTGCCGCCAACGATCAGGTTCAACGCTCCACCGGTGCTTTCGACCACACCAGTAATCTGGGCGTTTCCAGCGACGTGGATGATAAGATTTCCACCTGCCTGAATGGCATTGGTATCGAATTCCCCATAAGGATAATTCGCGCTATCGGTAAATGGATTGACCTGTAGCAAAGTCTGGTTCTCGATGATCGCTTCAGTACGCCAGACGGTCAGGTTGCTGGTGGTCACATACTTGGTAGTCGTACTATATGTGGCATATTGCGGGCGCAGGTCCCAAATATCATGATCCTGGCTGACCCATTGATAGGTTAATTTCAGGCGCTGATCGTAAATATCTTTCCAAATCGAGGTCCACTTGAAGGTTGAATCGGTGTAGGTCTCGCTGACATCGACTTCAAAGTTATCCCAATAGGGTTCAAACTGGACGACAGCGTGGTTGTTATCCCCTGTTGTTTCATCATTCCAGCGACTCGGACTGTTCCAAATTTCAACCCGCTGGCTATCATCACTCGTTAAAGATGGTTGACCACTGGACCAATGAGTATCAAAGGTGGCCGAAACCAACTGATCTTTTAGAGGTCCGACCTCGTATTTGAAATCATCGCCGCTTTCGTAAACCCCAATCCAGCTTTCTTCGCTGGTATGGTTAGCGGCAAACACGGATGTGATTTGCTGGCCGGTTTCCGGCGCTGCCAGGAATGACGCCGCATTCCAACCAATCGCAGCCGCCATGGACGCGGCCATGCTCTTGGCTCCTGCATAATCACCGAAATCAGGCCCGCGACTACTTGCACCGACTGCAATGATATTGCCGCCATTATCGATCATGGCGTACCAACGGGCATTGTATCCGCTCGTTTCCTGCCCTACCACTACTTCATAGGTACTGACTTCTACTTTATCGGTAAACGCGGCGGTAGCATCGTAATAGCCATCCTTCATCCGGACGTTGTTCCCAGCCGTATCTACAACCCGATCGTCAGCAAGCGTGCCATCGCCGCCCAACCAGACATTACTTACCCACCACCAGGTTGGCTCACGATTCTGGGTTACGCTACTGCCATTGACATATATATTGCCATAATCGCTGACGGCGCGACCATCGACCAGGGAAAACTCCCAAACGCCATTGCTGGAATAACTGATTTCCCAACGTCGCGGGCTATCATCCAGATCATCCTTGGATTCTTCAGGTGTGTCTTCAGCGGAATACAAATTGAGCGTCCCCGTCACTGTCGTGGTTTCATCGGGGCCATAATTCGATTTATCCTGCGTGTAAAGAATGGTAGCATGCTCGCGGTACCGCCCAACATACTCGCCACTGGGATTAGCCGTAGCGCTGACCCAACTGCCATCGCTATTTCCGTCCAAAGTAGTATCATCCAAATAAAGCGGCTCACCCTGACTAACCACACGTAGCACATCCTGGTTGGCACCTACAGGCATGCGGATCAGCCTATTGCGCCAGCCATCCACATCAACGTAATAAACTTTCTCTGGGTTGCTAGCCCAACTAGGCGTCCAGGTGCCATCGGTTGTAATGCCATTAATTGTGCGATAAGTTATGGCATTGGAATAGCTAAATTGGTACAACGGCAGGAAGCCAATGGAATTCAGCACACTCGTCTTCTGGGAATCGCTCAACTGGCTCCAGTTTTTATAACTGGCATCTTGATAGTTGCTGGACAGACCAAAATCGGCATTGTTGTAATCGATACCTTCGATGAAATATTCGCGTTCCAGTTGGATCGACGGATTGTAGTAACCTACCTGCGCTAATGTGACATCCATGGTGTTGAAATAGCTTCCACTCTTGATTTCTTCCATACCGGTTTGTTCGGTTACTGTGGTGGGGACATAATAAACTTTGGGGACCGAGATGGTACCAGCCGCAACCTGGCGATAGCCCGTAACAACAGAAATCGTCTGCGGCCCGGTGGAATACAACGGACGATTCAACTGGGTGGTGCCCGCCGCCAGGGAAGAACTGCTCAAGACGGTTAGGTCGCCGCCGACATTGATCACTACATCAGCCGTGGCGTATAACGCGCCGCTATCCAAAATGATCAGATGACCAACTGAAAGTTCAGCCAAATTTATGGCATGCGAGGTCAGCTTGGCCAGGGTCCAGCTTCGATCCACGCCGGTATTGATTTCGATATTATTGGAGGCAATCATCTGGCCCGTGATGACCAGTTCCTCGACAGCGTTGAACAGGGTCAATGCGTCGGCCTGGGTTGTGATCACCTGACCGTCGAGGCGTATCTTATTCCCCAGCAAATGAATATTCTTGGTGCTCTGCAGCAACCCGGCTGTTCCATTGGCATATGCTACATAGAGTAGATCTGCCTGGAGTAGTATAGATGCATCAACACCGCGAGCCTTGACCTGACTACCGGAGAAAATATTGATTTCAAGAGCGCCAAAGTCGAGTGTCTGCTGAACATCCACCCGCCCGGTGATGCTAATGGCCCCCGCTGTGGAAGTAGCCAGAATCGAGGCGGGCTTGGCCGTGATCTGACCGGCGACATCGCTAACATCCCCCAGCACACCGTGAATGACAATATCATCAACAGATGTCAGGGCGATATCACCGCCCAATCCCGTGGCCAGCGTGCCACCACCTAGGCGTACTGGCGCGCCGTCGACAAGGATGAGATTGCCATCCACATCCGTTTGCAATATCAACGGCTGGACGATGATCCCGGCTCCGCTGGGGTCGCTACCACCGATAATGGTGAGTTGATCCTGCGCTTCAATAAAGCCATCAACAAAGATCTGGGATTGGGAAGTAATAGTAATATCCGAGCCTGTATCCAAGCTCTGTATCAGGCCAAATAACTGCATATCCCCTGTGGAATTGAGTTCCATCTGGCTGGGGATTGCAGCCGAATCTGCCCAGGCACCTTCGCCGGTGGCATCACTGATAATCGAGCTGAGGGCGTTCTGGGAGAGAGCCACACCATCCCCTAGGCCGGTGAGATTTATATCCACCAAACCCGTTGCCCGGATTGTGCCGCCGCGTGTCTCCAAGGTACCATTCTCGTCCACCCCGATGCCGCCCATCGTCATGGTGCCGCTGGCATTGATTTCAATGACCGCATTTTGTCCTGTCCAGGCTGTGCTGGCGGCTTCGGCATTGGCACCTACCAAAACTGTACCAGCAATATCCACATCGACGGCGGTGATGCGCACGCTGCTATTCGCGGCAATACTGGCGATCTTGATAGCGGAATTGACCTGCACCAATCCACTGGAGGTGATTTCAACCAGCTTGTCGGCCTTGATCACACCGCCTAACTGAATGAAGGTTCCCCCGCCATTGCTTTGGCGCTTTCCGAAAATAATATCGCCATTGATGGCGTTCAATGTTATTCGCTGCCCGATGGCTTCGGCCGCCAGGTTGGTGTCATAAATCAATATTCCGCTATCAGCAGAAACCAGCATCGAACCGGCGATGGCCATATCACCGTGGAGGGAAGCCTGTCCGTCGATGTTGATCGAAATTTCGTAGTCATCGAGAGCATCTGTGGCGGTGGTGCTACGCAGTACACCGGCGACTTCGACATTGTGGCCCAACAAGCGGATCAACGCGCCAGTCTCCACCCAACCGGAGGCTTTTTCGATCACCAGCGAACCACTGGTGGACTTAATTTGAATCAGGTTCAAATTCGAGTTCAGCCCTCCGATGCGGCTATTGATCTGAACATCGTTGCGACCAGTCAGTAGGATTTCGCTGGTTGCGCCTAGGGTGCGCAACTCGCTCGTATCTTCAGTACGCAGGGAAACCGCTCCAGCCGTGACAGCATTGCCGTTGCCCGCGCTGACGCTAATATCATCCCCGGCCTGCAATTTGCCGTAAATCGTCAAAGCATGGGCCGCAGTGATGGTTAGATCAGATGTGGTTCCTCCGGCGATGATGCTGCCCTTGATTTCGGCAACCAAACCACCCGGATTAAGGCTGATCGAGCCATCAACGGTTTCCAGCACGCCAGTCCAGTCCAGGTCAATATCCTGCCCGTCATCCACCAAGGCGCTGTTCAGGTTGATAGCGGTGTGCGCCCGGATTTTACCGCCAATATATAACTTACCATTGGGTCCGGCTGGTGCCCCCAGGTTTACGACCGAACCGTCCTCGGGAGCATCTACAGCGTACGAGGTGCCCGAAATTAAATCGGCACTGTCCAGCCCTGCCAGGCCCAGCAAACTACCATTCGCAGAAGTAGAATTCAGACTAAACTCGTACGGACCGACAAAGTTGAATCGGCTGTCTTTGAGTGCCACCCGCAGGTCTGGGTCAAGGGCATTCCAACTATAGCTACTCCCTAATGTGGGATCGCCAGCCTGACCATTCGTTCGAGTCACAGTATATGAAAAACTATTCAGTGCATTCTGGATATCTGCCTGCAAAGTGGCAATGCCGGTATTGTCGAGGGTAGCCGCTGCAGCAATCGTAACCGTACCTTCGATCTCAAAATTGACTTTGTCCAGGTGAATATCCAGCGTCACGTCGCCGGACAAAATCCCATCCGAGGTGGTGATGAAGCCCGCGGCTTGTAATTCGTTGATATAGGCCGGAGCCAGTATGGAAAGTGGGCCGGGGGCATTGAGATTGATTACGCTGTCAGGTCGCCAGGTTTTGAGGTGCACTGATCCCTGCACAACCAGACCCTGATCTTGATAGGAATCAACCGAAGCTGCCGCGCCCCCACCGCCGATCAGATCAATCCGCTTGCCAGCCTGCAAATCCTGTCCCAAACGAATCTGGCGTTCCGCCTGAATATAAATTGTAGAATCGCCGTCATAATGGCTGAGCACTCGTCCCAAATAGGTGCCATCGGGGTCACGGGAAACATCCACCTGACCACCGGCTACCAGCAAGCCATAAATTTCAGCATCGCCAGCCGCCTGGATATAAATGAGGCTATCCGGGTTATGGGTGACGAGTTCCGCCGCGCCGGGAATGCGCACACCGATGCCGGAAGCGTTTTGCCCGCCGATGATCTGAATTTCGTTTTTGGCATTAACATAGCCACCGGTCTCGACCAACTCGCCAGACCGATTGGTGGTCATACCACCGATGGTGGCCTGCCCGTCGGACTGGATTTGAACATAGCCGCCTTCGGTTGACCAGTGAATCTGTTCGCTGACCAGATGGCCATCGCCATCGAAAGTTTGGCTCACATTGCCGCCAGCATACATATGGCCCATCATCCAGATATCTGAGGGGGACTGAACGCTGACCAGCGCGCCGCTGCTATCCGATGTCCAACCGGAGGCCGTCAAACCACCGGCAGTATTGACCAGTACGCCAATATTGTCATCATCAATTCCGGCAGTGCCGCCAAACAACTCAATCGATTTGGCTGCCAGGATTCCCGTATCGAGATAAATTTGCTCGCCAGCAAATACCGTGACGGTTGAATCTGGCCCGGCAAATGTAACTCCGTTCTCACCAATCGTGCCACCAGCGACGATCGCGCCGTAAAGATCAACATCTTTGCTCCCGTAGATCACAATATCGCTGCCAGATTGGCTGTTGACCAGGCGCGAGGTTGCATGAACGTAAACGCTGCTCCCATTGGCATCCGAACCGCCCAAACTATTACCAGCCGTATCCGTGCCACCATAAAAGGCAATATTTCCGCTAATTTCAGCGAAGCCTTCCCAGTACATCCATTTGTCCGATTGCAAACTCAGATCGGCAGCTTGCCC
>CALCSH010000511.1 GCA_937893815.1 uncultured Anaerolineae bacterium
GTTCAACAAGCGGTTCCCAGACAATAATCTCCGGGCGATCTTCGAAGCGTTGCACCACATCCTGTAGCATTTCCAGATAAGCTCTCTGTGCTGTTTCATCCTCATAGAGTGTGGTAATTACTTCTTCATCGTCCACATCCGGCATCATGGCATTGCGGCCCGGTCCATTACGGACAGCCAAGATGGTATACAACCCGGCGGCAGCCACGTTATCCAGCGCATCCGTTACCAGGGCGAATTGTGCCTCGTCCGGCTGATAGGGTGGGTCAATTGTCCAGGCGTATTGGAATTCCAAAGCAACCACGCGTACGCCGAGGTCACGCAATTGGCGTAAGCTCTCGACAGATGGATAGGGCGGATCGTTATATTCGTCCGGGCCGCCGTAGCCGATCTCGATCACCGCACCCCGCACAGGAGTTGTCAGCCATTCGGCGGCTGTATGGGGCGGCGTCCATTCAGTAGCAGAAGGTTGTGAGACATCCGGCATTGCAACAACCGCCGTGGGCGGGTAAACCTCTCTATCCTCCTCACTATTATTCCCAAATAGCAGATTGCAAGCGAATGACAATGCTAAAAGCAGTGCCATGAGAAAGGAAAAACGTTGTACGGGCCTTATTCGTCTTGACATTTTATTGACATACTTCCAGATATGCATCTAAATCACGATTTTTGAAAATAGCGCTGATTTTCAAGGCGTTGGCCTGGGGGCAAAAATCATCCAGGGCAATACCTGTATCGGTGTACTCGGCAGCGAAAACGGGTTTGCCGGATTCGATAAAGGGTAGCATCTCCTCGCACCAGCCTTCGTCAAAGCAGTCTTCGGTCATTGCCCAATCGTAGTAGTGCAGCAGATCGCTGACCTGCTCGGAGTCATTCTTCAAACCAATGGACAGGCCGCGGGCGTGGGCCTCCTCGGCCAGCCAGATATTGTAGGCCAGTTGATCGGCGTAGGTCAGCGGGAAGCCGGTTTCGTTGGTGTAACCGTCGATATTATCCGGCTCTATGCCATTGAAACCTTTGGCGGCGCACTCGTCGAGGCGGGCGCGCATGATGGGGGCCAGCAGGTCGATCTGGCGAATATCGAGCCACTTTTCACCAGGCCAGCCTTCATAGTCGTTGCCGATGGCTTCAGCCGGGAACTGGTCAATATCGGGACGCCAATCTTCCCAACTGCCCACGCTGATATAGCAGATCACGGCGCGACCCTGATCTTTGAGAGCCTGCACCACACTGGCTTCAGTATCGAACAGGTCTACATCGTACATATCGACGTCGAAAGACGTGTCGATCGTTTCGCTTAAATGCCACTGCCAGGTAGTATCTACATCGGGCTGCCACCAATCGCCGCTTAACTCGGTAGGCTGCTCAGCGCCGGGGGATGGAGACGTATCTTTGGTTTCGACAGCCCAATTAGAAGGGAGTACTGTATTTTGGCTCCAATTTGCTATGATGGCGTCCATCAAGTCGTTCGACGGAACATCGCTGATGTTTTTAGGGTCGGGGCCGAAGCGAAAAACAAACTCGTTGACTTCTTCGGTCCAATAATCCCAGGCAGGATCCCATGACCAGAGGGCATGGTTCAGGCCGCGTGCGTCGAACAGGTTCATTTCGTCTGTCATAAATTCTGCCGCGCCCGGCGAAAAACGGTAGACTCCAAACTCGTTGACAGCCACCGGCACACTGTGTTCCTGGCGGTACTGGTCTATGATCTTCAGGAAATCATCCAGCCAGTTGCGGTCGAACGTGTCGGGCGAGCCATCATAATCCAGATCGAAGTTGCCAGGGTAGGAGTTGAGGGCGGGCAGTTCCTGGTGGGTGTATTGATCCTGGGGTTCGTATTGGTGCACCATGTAAACGGTGCGGGGGTCTTCTGTCGGCTCCAGGTAGGGCAGCCACCGGACG
>CALCSH010000512.1 GCA_937893815.1 uncultured Anaerolineae bacterium
ATGAATGGCACGGCTCTTCAGGTACTTACAGCTTCCTAATCGGGGTCGCCCTCCCGCGCCACCAGTTTTTAAATCAATTTGACCGGAAACCACGCGTTGTCCTGAGCCTGCCGAAGGGGTGCACCTCGGGGCTGCTATCGCTCGCGCCTCCACTGCTCTGTACGGCTTGCGTGCTTGCCGATTATGAGTATACTTGTAAGCTATACGAGGGGTTTCTCCCGGATAAAATGATGGCGAGCCTTCATCTTGGGTGCACTCGACTGGTGGGATTCTGGCCGCTAAAAAGAGATAGTTCTGAATCTGAGCATTTTTCTGTATAATGAAATTAGTCCACACCCCCCAGCGAAAGTAACACAAACTTTTGAGCGCACATTGATTGAGGAGGTAGAGGATCATATTGAAACCCACTTTATAAATACAGTTGTTATCCGATGAAAACGGAAAATTGACAGTTCCTGAAGGATATTTGCTCTATTCAGTTGCCAAGGGAGTTGTTGCTGATTTTTCGGCGACCCTCTGCCTCAATAAAGGCAATAACTCCCAGAAAATCGATCGCATTTGGAGAATCCATGAAACCAACTATCCGCCGTTTCCTGTTCGTCGCCATGTTATTCGCCTGGGGTTTTCTCTTTTTCGAGACACCCTTCACGACGGCAAATGCTCAGAATGAATTATCCCTGCCTGGCCAGGTGCTCAAGGCTACACTGCAAAAATTAATCCCCGCGGATACACCAGTTGGAGAAATCATGGGAGTTTATCTTCTGGATGCCGATCATCGTAAAGATGATTCTAAATCTTTAGCAGCCCTCTCTCGTTATGATGAAGAAACCGGAGCCTGGATTGCCAATTACGGGGTTGTAACCACCCATGCTACGGGGACAGGTTACCATGATTTTCCGTTGTATCAACAATGCGAAAACCAGGTGCAGGTCAACATCATCAACATTCTCGATGTACCCCCGGAAGAAATCCTGACTCCCAATGAGGAACTGTTCGACACCTCGATTGCCGAGGCCGCCGAAAGCGGGTTTGCCACCCCGAAAATCACCAACGCTTTAAAACAAGCCGGTCTGGATGCCAGCCAGCATATCGGCACCCAATCTTTCCATGGCTACAATCTACACTTCCTGCGCCTCCCTAATCTCCAGGAAGGTTTCGACCAGGCAGCCGGGCTGAAAACCCCAATGATGGCTGGTTACAACACCTATCTGGCCTGGCAGCAGGGCGAATGGATTTTCATGGTGAGAGATGAAGCTCAATTCGAGGAATATTATCTGGTGCTCATGCCCAATGGCGAACCCTGGGGCAACGAATACCGCTACCAGGAAACCTGCCCGATCAGCCGCCATCCCCGCATTGACCCCTTCCTATGGGCTGAAACCCTCTACGAAACAGCTCTGGCCTACGATCTGGAGGGCGGCGGGGAAAATTCATCCATGGTAGATTCTCAGCCTAAAGATCCAACCGCCACCCCCGCCTCCAACGACCGCGATGGTGACGGCATCCCCGATAACGAAGACTTGTGCGCCGAACAGCGCGGCGTCAAAGACCTGTGTGGCTGCCCCGATACCGGCCCGGCCGCGGGAGATATGCTTTTCCGCTACGCCAAGCCGTCCTGGTTCAGTTTTTATGCCGGGTATGCTTCCTCCGAAGGCAATCAACGCAACTTCGGCCACGTTGGAATCTATGCCGGGGACCTGGTCGCCGACCGCGCTTATCAGGTCCGCCACACCGCCGGATTAGAGGTCTGGCGCCCCAACCCGCAGGCCAGCTTTGAAACCGGAGATAGACCGGGGTACGAGTGGGTGCGGCTCAAGAAAGGCCAACAGGTGGAGCCCGGCGACATCGTCCCTGATGCCGTCATCGAAAGCGATATAAGTTACGAAGGGGCCGGCATCAGTAGTCTGAAAAACTTCAAAACAGATCATATTTCGACCCCCGGAAATTCCGGGCAAGAGATCATGTACGGCTACCCGCGCACCCGCCTCTCCTGCCAGCAGCGCAAAGATGCCGTGGAAAGCATGCTGGATTTTGCGAAAAGAACCGACGAGGGTTCCCACCAATACGGCATGTTCTCTCTGAATTGCGCCTATACGGTCAGCGTGGCCTACAATTACGCCGGCTCGGCGCTGTGGAGAGAATTCGAAAAGGGCATGACAGTCGTCACGCCCAATTTTCTGGCCTCCTGGCTAGACCCTGTCCCGATGTCCGCGCGGCGGCGGGATTTCGACCCCAACGCCTCCCTGGAACCTCGCGACCGCAGTCTCTCCGGCCAGGCGCACAGCCCGGTTTACCTGCAGTTGACCGATGCGCAGGGCCGGGTGACGGGCGTCTCTGCAGCCGGGCTGATCTCGGATATTCCC
>CALCSH010000513.1 GCA_937893815.1 uncultured Anaerolineae bacterium
AGAACGCCCCAAACAAGGGGAAATGAGTCCTACTGCTTATCGACCGAAACGACGCAGGAATTGATGAAAATCATCCGGGGTATCAATATCCTGGGCAAGGGACTCATCGTTCCAGGGCAGCCATTCCACCGGGAATTGAGCGAAAATTTGCCGCGCCCCCATGTCCCCTTCTAACGATTCGAAAGCCTGATATGTACAACGATCAAACAGAACCGGATTGGAGCGTCGATCATCAATGATCGGACCAAGAATGGATGGGCGCCGCTGAGCATGGATCTCTCTCAGGCTGAGGATGAGCGGGACGGATACCTGAGGTTGGTCGGCCAAAAAAAAGATCGTTGCCGCCCCCCGGGTAGATACTGCATCCAGGCCACAACGCACCGAGGTGCTCTGCCCCTCCCGCCAACGCGGATTATGTACCAACTCCACGGGTACGCCAGCCAGGGCGCGGCGCAACTCGGCGGTATATGCGCCGCCAACCACAATCACTGGCGACAGACCTGACTCCAGGGCTGTTTGGACGCAATGCCATACCAATGGCTTGCCCCGCCAGGAGAGCAATTGCTTGGGCTGCCCAAAACGTTCGGCGGCTCCAGCGGCCAACACCACCCCAGCCACACGCTCGTGTACGGCCCAAACTCGAGCCGGTTGAGCATGCAAGCTTGAAATCAGCACGGCATCATAGGCACGCAGCAACGCGTCACTCATACTGCGGGCAACGGCTTGCCGATCGGAGGTATCCGCCTGGTTGAGCAGTACCACCTGCCGCGCCGTCGAGGGAATATGCTTCAGCCCGCCATTGGGATGGAGCAATACCCGCGTTAGCGCTTCGGGGGTAATCTCATCCCCTAGGGACAGACCAGAAATGGCAGCAAAAAGCTCCGGGCGGAAGACTGTCTGCGCGGTGAGTGGCAACCCTACACCGGAGAGTCCTGCCACTACGACCACCGTTTCGGTTTCCGGTGGCAATGCTGGCTCGCCATCCCCAGGCGCTTTTAAAGGCAATTGTCGGGCGCCATCGGCCTCTATCAACAAAGGCAGCAAGTGAGCATCACAGAATTGACGCAGCCAGCCCATCAGCTCGGGCGGTAATCCAGTAGTGCGATCCCCCGAAACCGGCCCAGTGAGTAAAATCACCCCACGTAAAGTCATTTTCTCGAACTGATGGGTATCTTCAAGCGAGTGGAGAATTATATGCTGATCTGCGAAACGGGTTTGGTGCAGGGCGAGATGCGTTGTAGCGCACACCATCACGGGTGAAGAAAGTTCGCGCGCCACCTGAAACATGGCGGATGTCTTGCCACCGGCGCCGACAAAGGCCACCCGCGGCAGCGCGGTTAATCGCAGCGCCTGGCTCAGTTCCATAACTTGGCGCGGATTTCTGGCCTGGTGAGCAATGCTTCAAGCACACCGCCGCCAATAGCCAGCGCTTTTTCGGAAATCGTGAACGCGTTTTTAGGATCGTCCCGCGGATCGACGTCGCCTACCTTCATCCCCTGGCGTACCTCCAGGCCTTGATGCAACAGGCCGCGCAGAATGCCATCGAAGGGGGCCACAATTGGCTGACCATCGACGCTAGCTAATGCCTGCCCGACTACAACCCGCTCACCGATCTCACTATAATTGGCTAAAATTCCATCCGCGGGTGAACGCAGCACGCGCTCGGCTCGCTGACTGGCAACCGCGCCGGGGATACCGGTATCAGCTTGCGGTTCGCCATCCCATATCGCACGCCCCAAATAATGGCCGCGGTTGGTTTCGATGACCACATGACAGTTTTCACCGGCGAAAAACCCTGGGCCAAGTCCGATCATCAGCGAAAAGTATTCCTTCCAGGGTACACCCGAAGGCGCCAATTCAGGCGGTCGTTTCATCATACGGGCATCGATCAAAGCACACACATCCAACTGCGGCGCATTGCGAATTTCCATCTCGGCATCTACCAGCACGGGAATTTGATGTGCCGCCAAGGTTCGAACGACTGAATTCGTATCCGGAGCCACCTTGGCCGTGATACCTTCCACCACAATTTCGTGCCGGTACATGGCTTCGCAAAATGAAACCAGGCGCCGCACAGCTAGAGGCTGCGCTAGTTCCGTGATGATGATCTTAATTCCGACGCGGTGTAACCGGGCCGCAACTCCACTAGCCAGGTCGCCACCGCCACGCAAAATGACAACCGGAATGCGTTTTTCTTTCAAGGGTATTGGTGTATTTTTTGAATTGCTCATTTTTTTCGGCATTGCTGCCCACTATTACACAACTTCTATACGCTCATCGAATTGACGCAAGATTTCTCGCGTGGCCTGGTTGGCCTCACGCAAATACCCCATGGCTTCGTCGTAGCTCTCGCCAAGTTTCGTATCCGAATGAATTACATACCGCAACAAATGCTGCCGCCAGGCACGGTTCCAGGCCAGGTTGTTTGCGCTTCGGGCTTTGCGATCGCCTTCGCGCGACATCGCGCGGAACTCACTTATCTGGTATTCAACGCGTCCTTTTTTATATTTTAGGGCATCCATGACATTGCCAATTTCAGATTTGGCGCGCGCAGCCGTTTGCAACACATTTTCTTCCAATCGCCCTAACGCGATGCGCAATGGATAGCGATTCCCCGAAGGAGACAGTTTTTCATACTCCTTTTCAGCCCGCTCAACCAGCCATAAACCCGTGGAAAAATATTGTATCGTCGCCTCGGCTTCAGTTGTGCGCGTCGAAAAGTGCCGTTTACCCCAGGGTAATTCTCTCTCGAATTGCATGGCCTCTGCAAGCTCAGTTTTGGCTTCTTCAAGCATGGCAAGCGCCCTGGCTTTGAGATCAAGAAAATGATCCGTATGTTGTGCAATTTCGACCAATTGCCGTTTGACTTCGGCCATAACAACCTGCCCTTTTTCGATATGGGCGCCAATAGGGCGTAATGAACTTGTATCAAGCGCGGCGACAGCCATTAACCAGGCCTGAAGATTGGCAAGCGGTACTTCGGTATACTCATACATATTCAAAACAGGATCTTCCTGATAACGCTCCAATGTTTGTTGATCATCGCCAAACGTCTGCACTAATTCGTCCAGCGATTGTTTTCGTACAGTAAATGCCTCTTTGAAATCCGTCTCGAGATCCGTCAGATTTTCCGATAATTTCATAGCATTGGTATGCACAGCCAAAAAATCTGCGTCCACCTGTTCGAGCATGTCGGACTGCTCGTGATGTTGCTTCAAACAGAGTTGTGCATTCGCGAAAATCGAACCGTCACTGCGCTCCATGATCGAGGCAGCAGTTTCCAGTAACATCTTCAGTTCATGGCTTGTCAAAATTGCCCGTGCATTCTGGAAATCATGGTTGAGTTGTTCCGATTTTTGCTCTGCTTTTTCAAATCGTTTTTCAAATTGCACGCGAACTTTATGTAATTGCTCCAGTTTCACCAACAAGTCTGATAATTCACTCTCCGGAATATAACCAATCCGGGAGAATATCTGCCACCGATTTTCTATTGCTTGCAGGCCTTTTTGCAATTGATCGAGATTAATACCTC
>CALCSH010000514.1 GCA_937893815.1 uncultured Anaerolineae bacterium
CTCGGCGCACTCTGCGGTGAAAATGTCTTTTTGCAGTGGTGTCAAGAGATTGAAAAATAAAATTAATGCGCCAATTATACTCGTTTTTACTACACGGAAAAAACCTTTCAAAGTTGATAATTTGACTGCTTTCTCGTCATCGAATTTGTTGCAGTCTGCAATTATGTGCTAGAATGAATCCCGATGTCTAAATTACTTTTTGCAACTCAAAATAGCTGGAAAATTCAACTGTTTCGACCTGTTTTTCAGTTGTATGGTTTTGAACTGATCGGCTTATCGGATACAGGCCTCGAGCTGCAATCTGTGCAGGAAGACGGCTCCACGGTTGCTGAAAACGCACTCAATAAAGTTCGCCACTATCACTCCGAAATGTTCCCCTGGGTGTTTGCTGATGATATGGGGATCGAAATCGAGGCGTTGGATGGCGAGCCTGGCGTACAGGCGCGTCGGTGGGGTGGTTTATTTCCGGATGACGTCGACGAACAGGCCTGGCTGGATTATTTATTGATGCGCATGGATGGAATTCACCCCTCACGGCGCGGGGCGCGCTTTTTGGATGGGTGGGCACTGATGACCCCCGGGGGTGATACCTACACCCGAGAGATTCAGGTTGCCTTTGAAATTGCCGAACGCCCCATTCGTCCCATGCAAATCGGCTCGCCGATTGCCGCCGTTGCCATCGGTTTTCCAGACGATCCCCGAGAAATTTTAGCCCAGGCTCAGGCCCGCTTCGACGCATGGGGCATATTTGACAAACTCAAACAAAGCGAAAATTGATCATCTCGATGGATGAAGAGCCGAATCAAACGCGTGAATATATCTCCTATAGTCTGGGAACCTTCGGACTTTCCACGCTCAGCTTTCTCGTCAATAACTGGCTGCTCTATTTTTATCTGCCGCCAGATGGCCCAGCGCTTGTGCCGCTCGCGTTATACGGCGCAGTGATATTCCTGGGGCGCGTCATCAGCGGCATGCTTACTCCGCTGATAGGATATTGGTCCGATCGTAGCCATCACCGTTGGGGGCGACGCCTGCCGTTTATGCTCTTTGCCATTGTGCCGATGCTGGGAGCTTTTCTCTTATTATGGATGCCACCAGATTCCAGCGTATCCTATAGAAACCTGGCTTTCTTGTTCCTTGTAGTGATTGTTTTTCGCATCGCAACCGCTTTTTATTCGGTACCTTACCAGTCAATACTCCCGGAGATTGCTCAATCCGATCAGCCGAGAATAAAAATATCTGCCTGGCAGTCAACATTCTTTGTGCTAGGGATTATGGCGGCTGGCCTGGCCGGTTTGTGGATCGAATCCCGCGGTTATCGAATAACGGTGCTTTTTTTCGCAATTCTCGCGCTATTATTTTTGATATTTCCAATTCTTGGGCTGCGAAAACGAATTCCGCCATCCCTAATAACGGCGGAACCATTAGCTTTTTGGCGCAGCTTTAAGGGTTTATTTCAGAATCGGGCCTTTGTGTTATTTACTGTTGTGTGGGCGCTATATTTAATGACCAGTAATTTTATTCAGGCCGTGGCTCCTTTTTTGGTTACCGAAGTCTGTCAAATGCGGGAAGCCGACACAATTTATTTTTACATCCCCGGGGTGATCACTTCGCTCTTGTGTTTCCCTGTCATCACGCGCTTATCCAGGCGATGGGGAAAAGCAAGAGTGTACGCCGCCTCGCTTCTGGGGTCGGCCATTATTTTCCCGGCCACATTTTTTATCGGTTCCTGGATTCCGGTTTCCCTTCGAATTCAGTGTGCATCATGGGCTGTCTTACAGGCTGCGGCAATATCTGGGGCTGTTGTTTTATCGGCAGCGTTTATAGCCGAAATCATTGACTACGACGAAAAACGCACCGGTCATCGGCGTGAAGGTGTTTATTTTTCGGTCATCAAAGTCCTTGAACAAATCTTTTCTGGATTTGCGATGTTGTTGTTGCCCGCGATTTTGCTATTGGGGCGCAGTCGCACCGCCCCGCTGGGTCCGTTGGGTGTGAGGCTGGTGGGCGTAGTCAGTGGTATCTTGATTGGTATTGGCTTTATGATATTTTTGCGCTACCCGCTACGTCAGAGGAATGCGGTGAAATGATAACAGATACTGATTGATGAGGATTATTATATGGATTTGCGTGCAGAAGTAGAGAAATTATTGAAAGAAATTGGTCCGGGAAGGATGATGAGCACTGCCTACGATACAGCCTGGGTGGCGCGTCTGGTGGAGTTGGGCGAACCGATCGGCGAGCAGGCTTTGGAGTGGTTGCGCGAACATCAGCTACCGGATGGCAGTTGGGGTGCGTATGCACCACGCTATTATCATGACCGCATGATCAGCACTCTGGCCGCAATGACCGCTTTGGGCCGCTACGGCACCGATAAAGATAAATCTCGCATTGAGCGCGCCCGCATGGGCCTCGATATCGCCGCCCGTGGCCTGCGCGCCGATCCCGTGGGCGAGACGATTGGCTTTGAACTGATCGTTCCAACGCTGTTGGATGAGGCGCATGAATTAGGAATTCTTCAGCGCACCGCCAACGGGAGTTTTGAGCACTACATTAGCTCCGGAAAATCTGATTTGGACGTACTGGCCTCGGATTATGATTATCGCCGTCGGGATGATTTTCTGGGACGTCTATCTGCACAACGCAAGGCAAAATTAAAAGCACTCCCGGACGGTAAAATTAATCGGCATGTCACCCTGGCGTTTTCGGCAGAGATGGTTGGAACAGATCGAATCGACTTATTGGATATTGAAAACTTGCAGGAGAAAGATGGCTCAGTGAGTTTTAGTCCCTCTGCAACCGCCTATTTTGCTCTATACGTTCAACCTGCTCAAAAAAGAGCATTAGAATACCTTCAGACGGTAAGTGATAAACAGAACGATATTGGTGGGGTTCCAAATGTAGCTCCATTTGATATATTTGAAAACGCTTGGACTCTTTGGAATATTGCACTTATAGGTGATTTTGATGAAGACATGGCTCAGAAATGTCTGCTACCATTAGATTTTCTGGAACAGAACTGGCTTCCTAGTGAGGGAGTGGGCTTTTCTGCTGAATACGCTGCAAAAGATGGTGATGAGACGGGGTTGGTTTTTGATGTTTTAGCAAGATACGGAAGACAAGTTGATATTGCTGCACTCGATAGCTATGAAGAGAGTGAATATTTCCGTTGCTTTTCATTGGAAGCAAATCCTTCAATTAGTGGGAATATCCATATTCTAGGTGCATATCATCAGGCTGGGTATGCTGTGGATCATCCTTCGGTACAAAAGATCATTAAATTCCTACGACAAAGACAATTCTTGCATTCGTTTTGGATGGATAAGTGGCATTTATCGCCATATTACCCAACGGCTCACGGGATTATTGTAGCTGGTCATTATGATTATGATCTTTTTAAATCAGCGGTTGATTGGATTCTCAATACACAAAATCGGGATGGTTCATGGGGTTACTATATGCCTACTGCTGAAGAAACTGCTTATTGTTTGCAAGCGCTGAATGCTTGGAGACGTAACGGGTTTGACGTTC
>CALCSH010000515.1 GCA_937893815.1 uncultured Anaerolineae bacterium
CCGCCACACCCCCAAATCTGGGCTTTACCTTGCGAAATCTCAGAGACCCAAAATTCTTATGTTTTCATCGAGAAAACTCCGTGAACTTCGCGTCTCCGTGGTAAAAAAAGATTCTCCCGTTTTCACGTCAGGAACGGTTGAGCCAAAATTAGGAAACAGGAATACAGGAAGAAAAATTCATGGTTTCTTGGTTTCCTCATAAAAATTCAGGTCAGGTTTCTCTTTCACAATACAAAAATTCCAGTTTTTTGAAATTATTGAGGTATTTTATGTCATCAATTCGCATTCGCGAGCGCAGTTGGCGCTTTTACCGCAATTGGCTGATCCATTTTGTCATGTGGGGCACGCTGTTTCTGATTGCCCTGGCTGGTGCGCGGCGTCCGTGGCCGTGGCCCGTTTACCTGCTGCTGGCATATCCGCTCTACGTGATCGCGTCGGGCATCTATTACGCCTACAAAATTACACATCCTGGTGGACGTTTCGCCATGCGCAAAATTACGCCAGCCGATGCCGGTATGGAATTCGAGACCGTCGAATTCGCCAGCCACGACCAGATCACATTATTCGGCTGGTATGTCCCCGGCAGCAACCGCGGCACCATTATTCTGTTGCACGGTCACGGTGGCAAAGGCATCTCGATGATCTATCATGCCTCGGCACTGGTAGCCAAAGGCTACGGCGTATTGATGTACGATCAACGCGCCCACGGAAGTTCCGATGGTGATGTATGTACCGCGGGATGGCTGGAAGCAGATGATGTACTCGCCGCGCGGGAATATTTACAAGGACGTTCCGACGTGGACCCGGAGAGGATCGGTGTTTTGGGCATTTCTCTTGGCGGGAAGGCGGCGCTACTGGCCGCAGCGCGCGAAGAAAGGCTGCGGGCGGTGGTTGCCGAAGACCCTGGCCCAATGATTCTCGCCGACCATGGCGGCAGACCCACCGCCCTTCGCCGCTGGCTCAACTACCCGGTGAATATTTTTTACTACAAGCTAATCCAATTAATGAATGGTACGCACCCCATCCAAGGGATTCTAGAAACCGTGTCCAAAATCGCTCCGCGCCCGATGCTACTCATTAGCGCCGGGAAAGGCAAAGAGCCGAATTTCGTCAATACCCTCTATGATGCCGCAGGGCATCCGAAAGAAATTTGGCATGTGCCCGAAGCCAAACACGCCGGGGTTTATTTTGTCGACCCGAAAGCCTATCAACAGAAGATTGTCGAGTTTTTTGACCAGGCATTCATCCATTAACGGCTACCCTCACAACGGAGAAAAAATCGCTTGGAATCAACACCACAACACCCAAAAAACTGGAAAAACCCTTTCTTCACCATTTGGACGGGTCAAGCCTTCTCGCTGCTGGGCAGCCAAATCGTACAATTCGCCATCATCTGGTATCTCACCGAAAAGACAGGTTCCGCCACGGTACTGGCAACCACATCCATGATCGCCTTGCTACCAGGGGTATTTCTCTCCCCCTTCATTGGCCCACTGATCGATCGCTGGAACCGGCGGCGGATTATGATCCTGGCCGATAGCTTTATCGCTTTGGCAACCCTGGTGCTGGCGGCGCTGTTTGCCCTCGGACTGGTGGATCTTTGGCATATCTATGCGATTCTCTTCATTCGTTCCATCGGGGAAAACTTCCACCGCCCATCGATGACCGCATCCACCTCGCTGATGGTGCCCAAGGAACATCTCACCCGCATCCAGGGTGTCAACCAGACTCTCAACGGCGGGCTGAATATCGTCGCCGCACCGCTGGGGGCGCTGCTGCTTGAAATACTGCCGATGGGTGGCATTGTCTCGATAGATGTATTCACGGCCCTAATTGCGGTCGTGCCGCTGTTGTTTATTGCCATTCCGCAGCCCCAAAAAGAACTCGCCGAAAGCGGTGATGGCCCAACCTTCTTTCAGGATTTACGCGCCGGATTCCGCTATGTTCTCTCCTGGCCGGGATTGCTGTGGATACTGATTATGGCGGCGATGATCAATTTCTTCCTCTCGCCAGCCATGTCGTTGCTGCCTCTGTTGGTCAAGGAACACTTCGGTGGCGGGGCGCTCCAACTCGGCTGGATCAACTCGCTGTTCGGCGTGGGCGTGATCGTCGGCGGCCTGATTTTGGGAATTTGGGGCGGCTTCAAACGCCACATTATCACCGCCATGCTGGGAGTCATCGGCATCGGCCTGGGGACATTTATTCTAGGGATTCTTCCCGCTAACGCCTTCACACTGGCGATGCTCGCATTTGCCATCACCGGTATAAGTATGCCGATTGCCAATGGCTCGTTGGGCGGCATTCTGCAGGCCGCAGTCGAACCCAAAATGCAAGGCCGCGTCTTCTCGCTTACCGGCAGCCTGGCCACCGCCATGATGCCCATCGGCCTGATGCTCGCCGGGCCACTCTCTGACGCATTTGGTATTCAACTCTGGTTTATGCTCGGCGGCCTGCTGACGGTCATCATGGGGCTGGTGGGATTTACCATCCCTGCGGTGATGAATATTGAAGAACGCCAAAATTGACAGAAATCCCACCTTCTTGGTATACTTTCATCTCGTTCCCACCCAAAATCACAAACCAAGATCGTTATGGAGCATGCCATGTCCAAATCAGCATTTCTCACATTGCTTGACTCGCCTCACCCGATACTGGCGGATGGTGCGATGGGCACCATGCTCCACCGGCAAGGGGTGAATTTTGATCACTGTTTCGACAACCTCAACCTGACACATCCCGCCACGGTCGGCGCCATTCACCATGCCTATATCGAGGCTGGAGCACAAGTGCTTTACAGCAATACCTTTGGCGCCAATCGCTACAAACTCAGTGAGCACGGTTTGGAAGATCAGTTGGAAGCGATCAACCGCGCCGGAGTGGAGTTGGCACGCAAAGTTGTGGATGCATCCTTCAAGGATGTGCTCGTGGGCGGCGATATTGGCCCGTTGGGGGTGAGGCTTGCCCCGTATGGACGCGTACTCCCGGAGCAGGCGCGCCAAGCTTTCGCCGAACAGATAGAGATTTTATGCGCTGCCGGGGCAGATTTTTTGGTGATCGAAACCTTCAGCGATCTCTACGAAATCCGGGAGGCGGTGGCGGCGGCGCGTGAAGTGTGCTCGCTACCTATTGTTGCCTCAGTCACGTTTACGCGCGACGATCGCACGCTTTTGGGCGACACGCCCGCCAAAGTTGCCCGTGTGCTGCACGAAACCGGCGCCGATGTCATTGGGGCGAATTGTTCAGGCGGCCCCGCCCAATTACGGCGAATCCTCGAACCCATGCAGCAAGCTGTACCGGAGGCGCGCTTCGCTATCAAACCGAATGCCGGATGGCCCGAAACAGTTGGCGGGCGAGTGATGTATTCCGCCAGCCCCGAGTATTTTGGTGATTATGCTGAAACCTTTGCCGAGTTGGGTGTCAAATTGGTGGGAGGCTGCTGCGGCACGACCCCCGATCATATTCGCGTGATGCGCAGTCGTTTGGATGCGCTGCCCCCAGAACTGCATATACAGGTGATCACCACTTCCGAAAGACATACCAAAGAAGAACATGCACCGCAAGAACTGACCCAGCTTGCACAGAAATTCAGAGAGAAGCAATTCCCCATCGCCGTCGAGATGGACCCGCCGCGTGGCCTCTCGGCCCACAAAATTCTGGCCGGTGCCAGCCTTCTGGCGGAAGCCGGAGCCGCGGTGATCAACGTGGCCGACAGCCCGATGGCGCGCATGAGAATGAGTCCCTGGGCGGTGTGTGATCTCATTCAGCGCAATGTGGGCATCGAAACCACGCTGCACTTCCCTACCCGCGGGCGCAATTTACTACGCGTGCAGGGCGATTTATTGGCAGCGCATGCTCTGAATATTCGCAATGTGTTTGTGGTCATGGGGGATCCAACTTCGATCGGCGATTACCCCGAAGCGATGGATGATTATGATCTGGTTCCCTCGGGCCTGATTCGACTCATTCAGCAGGGCTTCAACTCCGGCATGGATCACGCCGGGGCTGATATCGGGCAGCCAACTTCCTTTTTCGTGGGCTGCGCGCTAAATTTACTGCCGCCCGACCCCGAACGCGAACTCAAAGTTCTGCGCCGAAAAATCGAAAATGGCGCCAATTTTGCCCTCACCCAGCCAATCTATCAACCAGAAAAGGCCTTCGAATTCATAAAGCTCTACGAAGAACGTTTTGGCCCCCTGGAGATTCCAGTTTTGGTGGGTGTGTTACCGTTATTCAGTCCGCGTCACGCCGCCTTTTTGCACAATGAGGTGCCGGGCATTATCATCCCATCGGAAACAATGACGCGCATCGAAAACGCCGGAGAGCAAGCTCCCGCGGTGGGCGTGCAGATTACGATTGAATTGATCCAACAGATGAAACCCTGGGCCAATGGCGTTTATATGATGCCCCCCTTCAATCGATACGACCTGGCAGCAGAGATTATCGAGGCGCTCTAGAAAAGCCGGGGGCTGATGATTTCTTATTTTGAAACCGTCAGCAGTGCGTAGGTGCCAAAACCCTCCAGCAGCATCCCAACGACAATCAAGAATATGCCAACCCGGACAGGCGTCCAATCCATCGCGAGCAGGTCGAGGGTAAAATCCATGATGCGGTTGGCGAAATCCACCCACATGGAGGGGGAAACCCCCATATCGTCACCCTGTGGCATATTGCTGATGGGCGTCGGCAGCGCGGCAAAAACCGATACCAGCAGCCCGCTCAGCAGAAATAAAAGCCCCGAGACTACCAAAATCCAGCCTAAAGTATTTCGTGTTTGCATACTCTAATTTATATCGTGTCCCTGGATCATTTGTCAACCGTTGAAGCGGGGCATGTTTTTATAAAATCAATCGTGGGGGGGCTGGATGAAAAATTCCCAGACCGTATCGGTGGCGTTAATACCCTCTACACCTACTATACCGGGCCAGTGGTGCCCGCCGCCTTCAAGCGTGTCAAGGCGAACGGAACTCCCATTTTCGCACGACTCCCAACGCTGAGCGCGGGTATTGCCCTCGTGGAAGAATTCCACGGCCTGGGGTTGGCAGCCATTACGAGCGGCCCAAGCGGCAGCCCAGGCGGGGATGGAAAATCCTACAAATAAACGCTGATTTTCCAATCCTTTAATCTGCGTTCATCGGTGGTTTCGTCTCCGGAGTAAAATGGTAGAATCGAGCACAAATTGATTCTCAGGAGATAGCCTATGTGCGGAATATTCGGCATTGTCACCAAAAAAGAACAAAAACTTGGCCCTACATTGATCGAAGTCGGGCATCGGCTTTCGTACCGTGGCTACGACACGGTGGGCGCGGCGACGATCCCCCAGAGCGGCAAAGTCGATCTGCGCAAGGATGTTGGCAAGGTGCAAGAAGTGGCCGACCGTCTCAATTTTCAGGAGATGGTCGGGCAGCGCGCCATCCTGCAATTGCGCTGGGCAACTTTTGGCGCGCCCTCCTACACCAACGCCCAGCCCCATCTCGATTCGGATGGTGACATGGTCGGGGCGCACAATGGCAATGTGGTCAACAACGTGGAACTACGCCAGCAATTCATTGCCGAGGGGATGACGGTGCGCTCGGAGAACGACGGCGAAAGCTGCGTGCATGCCGTGGAGCGTTACGTGGGTCAGGGCGACGACATCATCAGCGCCATCCGCAAAGCCTATCACGACCTGGAAGGTGATTATGCCTTCGTCATCGGGCGGCTGGGCGAAGACCGGCTCTATGCCATCAAAAAAGGCTCCGGGTTGGTGGCCGGAATCACGGATGATCTCACCTGCATCGCCTCAGACCTGCCTTCGATTCTGCCGATCACGCGTCAGATCGTGCGTCTGCAAGATGGAGAAATCATTACCTTTTGGGCTGGCGGCTATGAAATCCACAATGTGGAAGATGGCAGTCGTATTGAGCGCGCCGCGGAAATGGTTGAAAACAGTATGGAAGTCGTCCAGAAGGGCGGCTACGACCATTTTATGCTCAAGGAAATCCACGAGCAGGCGCAAGTGGCAGGTGAACTCTTTCATCTGCTGGAAAACTCCGCCGACATCGAACCGATGATTTCCAGACTCAGAGCGGCGCGCCACATTTATATTATCGCCTGTGGCACCAGTTACCACGCCGGGCTGCTGGGTTCGGTTTATTTTGCCAATCTCGCCGGGCGCGTCACCATCCCCGTGCTGGCGCCGCAATTCATTGCTCACTACGTGCCCACGGTCAGCCCCGAGGACGTGGGTATTTTTGTCAGCCAGAGCGGCGAGACCAAAGACGTGCTCAACGCCATTCAGGTCGCCGAAGGGCGCGGCATGGGCGTGCTGGGGCTGGTCAATGTGGTCGGCTCCTCGCTGATGCGCGCGAGCGAATACTACATCCCGCTGGCCTGCGGCTACGAGATCAGCGTCCCGGCCACGAAGACCTTTACCAATCAGGTGGTGGGATTTTTGTACCTGGCCTTGCGGATGGGTGGACACGATACCGCTGCGCTGGCGAATCTACCTCGCTGGATTGACGAGACGATTGAAGCGGTGGAGCGTCAGATTCCCGATGTGGAGGGCAAGATTTCCCCGTGGGATGATCTCTACTGCCTGGGGTATGGCCTGACCTATCCGATCGCCCTGGAAGGTGCCCTGAAACTCAAAGAGATTACCTACGCCCATTGCGAAGGCATGCTCTCGACCGAGTTTAAGCACGGCCCGCTCTCGGCGGTCACGGACGGTTACCCGGTGATCTTCATAGCTGGCCCCGACGATACATCCCTGATCGTGAGTGGCATCAACGAAGTCACCTGCCGCGGCGGACGGGCTATCGCCATCGGCGAAGAAGACCCGCGCCTGCGCGCCAACGCCAATGATCTGATCGTGATTCCCCGCATCAATGCCCCCGACTGGCTGCGCCCGCATGTTGATGCGCTCTTGAGCGTGCTGCCGCTGCAATTACTCTCGTATCGCATCAGCCTGGCGCGCGGCTTTGACCCCGATTTTCCGCGCAATTTGAGTAAAACGCTGACAGTGGATTAAACAAAAAGACCCCGCAGGTTTTAGAAACCTGCGGGGTCTTAGCTTATATTTCCAGCCGATACACCTGCCAGCGCTTGTAAATTTTGGCTCCCATGTGTTCAGCCAGGATGATGGTGGTGGGGTTATCCATGCTGGTGATGGAGAGATCGGTCCACTGATAGCCTTTTTTGATGGCCCGTTTGACGAGTTCATCGAAGAGCAGAATCCCCACCCCAGTATTCCAGTATTCGGGCAGTACCAGCACCGATTTGACCGCCAGACATTCCGGCTGGCGGCGCATATGCCAGAGTAATTGCAAATAATTCCACGGGTGGCGCAGCCCGTTGGCGTAGATCAATGCTTCGTTGAGATTGGGGACACCGGGCAAAAACCCAACTGTTTCGCCGCGCACATCGGCGAAGAGAATCAACTCCGGGTCAGCAATCTGCCTGAAAGGTTCCACCATCGCGGCTACGGATTCGCGCTGCCAGCCAATATGATCGCCGAGATGCGCCAACGCCAAAGTCAGCAGGCGGTGCAAGTTGTCGATCTCTTCATCCCAGCGCTCGAAATCGGCCTGACGAATGGTGATCCAATCCTTTTTACGAATGCGTTCCGCAATGCGGTTCATACGCCGGATTTGGGGCGTATCGGTCAAATCCGCAGCCAGGGCTACATTTTGGGCGCGCGCTTCTTTGAAACCATAACGCTGCATGAAATCGAGATAGTAGGGCGGGGTGTGGCCGCACATCAACGCCGGAGGGCGCTCACGGCCATCCACCAGCACACCATAACTATCTTCGTAATCCAGATTCCAGGGGCCATAGAGAGCATTCAGGCCGCGGGCGCGGCCCCAATCGGCCGCGCTCTCAATCAGGGCGCGAAAAACATCGAAATCTTCTACATACTCGAAAAAGCCAAAAATACATTCTTTCGTGCTGCGGCCCTGATTGGTGGGAGGGTCTTCGGCAGCGCAAATCGTGCCAACGGGTTTTCCCTCCCGCCAGGCGATGAAAAATTCAGCTCGGCCGCGCTGGAAGAACACGCCTTGTTGTGGATCGATGACTTTGGCGCGCTCTGGCAGCAGAGGCGGCACCCATAGCGGGTCGTTTTTATAGATTTTCCAGGGGAAGGTCAGGAAGATACGTTTTTCGCGTTTTGTGCGTACCGGGCGAACTTCGATGTTGGATTTGTTTATCATCGATTATTCCTGGGTAGTCTCCCTATAAAACATTGGTGGGCATCCGGTGAGCTAATTCTTACCGCAGAGAGCACAGAGACCGCTGAGAAAAAACAGAAAAAGCTTGAAAACTCTGCTTTCTCCGCGTACTCAGCGGTAAAATTTTTGTCAACGTTAAAGATTGAGACTTTTTATTTCTAAGGAAGACTCCACTGAAAAAACTACCGTGCAGGTGTTCCCGCCGGAATATATGGGGG
>CALCSH010000516.1 GCA_937893815.1 uncultured Anaerolineae bacterium
CCCCGAAGAGCTTGTCGAAGTTGTGCGCCATGTTGCCAATGGAAAATACGTCATCAACGGTACGGTTCTTGGTGAACGTGAACTTCAAATTTGGCTTGAACGACAAATGGCAGATTCTGTTGGGGCATATCGTGATCCTGGAGATCCGCTTCATCCGCTTTCCAATCGTGAAATGGAAGTGCTGTCGTATGTGACTCAGGGGATGAGTAATAAAGAGATAGCGGTATTGCTAGAAATTAGTTATCAGACGGTAAAAAACCATGTCACCGCAATTTTGCGGAAACTTAATGTGGATGACCGCACCCAGGCAGCAGTATATGCTTTACGCCGTGGGTGGTTCCGTTTATATGAGCCTGACGAACGCTTGCCCGGTCTGACATCTCAGGAGTGAGCAATGGTATTTGATGGACAACAACAGGCAAAAGCAAATCCTTGGGATGCGCTGCGGGATGAAATGCAGCAAGAGCTGGAAGATGCTCGCCGCGACCTGAGTGATATCGATCTCAAATTGCAGCAAAGTCAGACCGAAATGGGCCGTTTGACAGATCGCAATGCCCTGGTGACATCCAAGCTTCAAAAAGCGCGTGGTACCGCCGACGCATTGTTGCCGCTGGATGTGCGTCAGGCATACGATGAATCGCTGGATGCACAACAACGATTATTCCTAATGCGCGGCCAAATTGAAAAATTGCATAGCGATAAGAAGAATCTCGAAAACCTGACTCGCTCTTTAGGTAAAGTGACCCAATTATTGGTCGATGGCGTAGCCCCGCAAACGGGTCCTGGCAAAGAGACATTCAGCATCGTCGAGGCGATTATTCAGGCTCAAGAAGCCGAACGTCAGCGTTTGTCTCGACAAATGCACGATGGCCCAGCGCAAGCGTTGTCGAATTTTATTTTGCAATCAGAAATCGCCGTACGCCTTTTTGATGTGGATCAAGACCGCGCCCGCGAAGAATTAACAGCGCTGAAAATGGCAGCCACATCAGCATTTCAACAGGTACGCAACTTTGTTTTCGAATTGCGCCCGATGATGTTGGATGATCTTGGCCTGGTGCCAACTTTGAAGCGGTATGTGGAGGCTTTCAAAGAGCAATCCGAAATTCAAGTCACGCTGATGGTTTCTGGGTTGGAACGCCGACTTGAATCGTATATCGAAGTAATTATTTTTCGCGCCATTCAAGATTTATTGGGCTTTTCCCATCGTCAGGGACAGGCCAGCGAGATCAAAGTGAATGTTGCATTAGGGGAGAATAATGTAAAAGTGACGATCGAGGATAATGGGAAAGGATGGGGCGATGATGGCATTCTCCTCAGCGGAGGATTATCTATAAAATCCATCAAAGATCGGGTGGAGATGCTGGGTGGATTCATGGACTTTGAAAGTACGCTCGGCCGCGGTGGCTATATTGTTTTCCAAATTCCTGTTGGCGTATCCAGTCAATCTGTGTTTACAGAACTGTAAGGAGCGTTTGCATTCTTCCTATTGAACATTCGATTTTTTTTGTTTATAATTTATATATCTTTTTTTATTCCCTTTAAAAACTATGAGAAAGGAGGATTAGCAAAATGTTATTTGCCCCGAAAGAAAAAGGCCAAGGTTTGGTAGAGTATGCGTTGATTCTTGTTTTAGTAGCTGTTGTTGTGATTGTTATTCTCGCTCTGCTCGGGCCGGCTATCAGCAACGTATTTAGCAACATCATTTCAAACATCTAGTTTGAGCTAGACCTATTGTGAGTAATGAAATAAGGCCCTGCCTGGTGCAGAGCCTTATTTCGTTTATGGCTTTCCTGAAATATGATGAAGAGTTGTTGCTGACCATCGCTTTCACAGTACTTTCTTTACAGGGGGGGCAATCTGTGTTTTGGTGGAAAGTTTTAGGGGCTTTAGGAAATGTCGTGAGAAACCCCTAAAGCCGGACTACTACCAAGGGGGGGATTCCCAGAGACCCAAGTTTTATTTTTTGGGAGTGATTCTTGCAACTGACGCCATATCAAGTTGTTTTGGAGACAGTGATTGCAGGGTAGCAATTATTTAAATTATCAGGTAGACTATAGATAATCTGTTCCCCATAAAACAACTTCAGGGGATAACTTGATGATAGCATCAGTTTATAGAAATTAGCCAACGAATCGGGAGGCTATCATGCGTCGAGGACGAGTTTTCTTTTATTTAGCTGCTATTCTACTCTTGGGTTTGGTAGCTGCATTTGTAGTATTTCAAAGAATGTCGCAATCCAACCCGTCAGATTTAGCGAATGCACCTGAGCCGACGCCAATTATCGATTTAGTATCGGTAGTTGTCGTTACGCAGCCAATTCAGCGAGGTGCATTGCTCGACGAGACAATACTTGGCATGGTCGATATGCCGCGTGATGTCGTTTTCGAAGGTATGTTTACGGATATGGCTTTGGTGGTCGGGCGGCAAGCGAAATTTGATCTAGACTCTGGGTTGCCGTTGACTGCTAGTATGTTAGTAGATACTGCCGACCAGCTATCGTCTACTGGCTCCCTGGCTGCTTTGAAAATTCCCCGTGGAAAAGTCGCGATTACGATCCGGGTTGAATTTGCGGAAGATTTTATATCTTATGCCCCGCGACCGGGAGATCATGTTGCTGTCATTGCGTCCATGCGAATGGTTGATTTGGATAGCGAATTCCAAACCGCATTGCCTAATCGTGTTGGGGTGGTCACAGGTCCATCATCCAACCCCGAAACGGGTGAAAATACAATCACAATACAAGTTGAAGGGGATGTATCCTCAGGTGTCTTGGGACGTACGGAACTGGACCCCATTCTGAATGAACTGACATATATTGTGCCATCCGAGGCCCAGCGTTCTCGTCTGGTCAGTCAGATTATTCTGTATGATGTTGAGGTTTTGCAAGTGGGGCAATTCCAATTAATCGAAGAGGAAGAACTTGCTGCCGAGCAGGCCAATATGCCTGTACAGGATGTGACTCCCGTTGAGGATCCCAATGCCCCCCAAGATGTCGCGGCGCAGTCGGTGATCTCTCCTCCGCAAGTGATTACATTGATCGTAAATCCGCAAGATGCCGTTGCAATAAACTATTTGCGTAACGCAGGCGCTCAACTAACCCTGGTGTTGCGCTCATCCGGCGATGATAGTGCGTTTAGCACAGAAGCGGCAACCATGCAGTTCTTGCTCGATGTCTATAATATTCCGGCTCCTGCAAAACTACCATATGCGATTGAACCTGTTGGCATAGATCAACCCGTTGATGAATTTACCAATCCGTAGTCGGTGTTGATCAACTAAGAGTTCCAGCAGAGATAAATCTGAGCGATATGTTATTGGAGTGTTTGCATGAGTGCTGAGGCCACAATTCGAGTTGTCATTGTTGATGATGTGCGCGATACTCGTGAGAATATCCGGAAACTACTGCAATTTGAAAGCGATATTGAAGTTGTTGGTACTGCCGCAACGGGACGCGAAGGAATTCAGCTAGCGCGAGATGTTAGCCCCGATGTGGCTCTGATGGACATCAATATGCCGGATATGGATGGCATTACCGCCACTGAGAGCATCCGGAAAGAGTTGCCTTACGTTCAGGTTGTGATGCTGTCCGTTCAGGGGGATCCAAATTATATGCGCCGAGCGATGCTGGCGGGTGCGCGTGATTTCTTGACAAAGCCCCCAATGGTTGATGAATTGATTGCAGCAATTCGGCGTGCAGGGAAAATGGCTCATGAAGAACGCCGCAAATCTGACAATCGATACCCCTCTGGAGAAGGCGAACCTGGTACCTCCCGTGGTGACTTTGCTCGTCCAGCTACATCCTATGGAAAAGTAATCGTTGTGTATAGCCCGAAGGGTGGTGTGGGCGTAACGACGGTGACAACAAACCTGGCGGTTGCATTGCATAACCCCGAAACCCCTGTCGTTTTGGTGGATGGAAATATGCAATTTGGCGATCTTACAGTGGTCTTGAACGAGCGTGGCAAAAATAGCATCGTAGATTTAGCCCCCCGGGCAAACGAGCTTGACATCGATGTTGTCGAGGATGTGCTCATCACCCACCGCTCAACCGGGATGAAAATTCTGGCTGCGCCTCAGCGACCCGAATATGCCGAAAACATCACTGGAGATCATTTTTCCAAAATCTTGGCACACTTGCGGCGCTCCTATTCGTATGTTATCGTGGATGCCCAATCCTATTTATCTGATGTAATATTGGGCGCCTTTGATGCCAGTTCATTGGTGATTCTTATCGCTACTCAAGACATCCCGTCCATCAACGATTCGCGGTTGTTTTTGGATCTTTCAGATGTGGTTGGTTTGGACCGAGAACGAATTTTATTCATTTTGAATAAATATGATAAACGAATTTCGATAACTCCCGAGGCGATTGGCGAAAATTTACGTCACAGCATTGCTTTGTCAATCCCGCTTGATCAGCGTGTAGTTGTGCCATCGGTAAATCGTGGCGTGCCGTTTATTCTTGATGACAAAAAACGCCCAATTTCACGCTCCATTCTCGATTTGGCTGAGATGGTTCGTCATCGGCTATCGGAAATTGAATCGGCTCATGATGAATAAAAATTAGCCTCCAAAAATTGATTGAAGCGGAAAAGTTCTTTAATTTCCAGGATATATAAACATGTCTTTATTGCGACGAATTGAACAAGGCCAAACAGGCCAGCCGGGTCAAGGTGAGGGATCTGGTGGACAAGGGCAGATCAAATCACTGCAATCTCGCCGCATTGCTCCGCCAGAAGGATCTGCGCAGCGCGATACCTATTTCGATTTAAAGACGCGCGTTCAGAATCGATTGCTGGCAGAGTTGGATCCAACCACAGATGTCACTCAGATCGGCGTTGTTCGTGGAACCATACGAGATTTGTTCGAACAAATCCTGGCAGAAGAAAATATTGCCCTCTCTCGCCAAGAAAAACATCGCCTGTTTGAGCAGATCGCGGCAGAAATATTGGGTTTTGGCCCACTTCAAATGCTCTTGGAAGATGATGAAATCACCGAAATTATGGTCAATGGACCCAAGAATCTCTATATTGAGAAGCGCGGTAAATTAACACGGGTGCCGATGAGTTTTGAAAGCGATGAGCATGTCATGCGCATCATCGAGCGGATTGTAGCTCCCTTGGGTCGTCGTATTGACGAATCTAGTCCATATGTTGATGCGCGCCTCCCGGATGGTTCCCGTGTCAATGCGATCATCCCCCCGATTTGCCTGGTTGGCCCAACCCTGACCATCCGCAAATTCTCCAAGAACCCCATCACCATCGAGCAATTGGTAAAATTCGGCAGCCTCACCCCGGAATCGCTCCAATTCTTGAAAGCCTGCGTTGAATCTCGTCTGAATGTTGTTATTTCGGGTGGTACTGGTTCGGGAAAAACCACGCTTCTGAATATTCTCTCCCAATTTATCCCCTCTGATGAACGCATTATTACCATTGAAAACGCAGCGGAGTTGCAGTTACGCCAGGAACACGTTGTCACCTTGGAATCACGCCCACCAAATATTGAAGGCACCGGTGAGATTACCATTCGTAATCTTGTGGTGAACTCCTTGCGTATGCGTCCTGATCGCGTCATCGTTGGGGAAATTCGCGATGAAGAAGCGTTGGATATGCTTCAGGCAATGAATACAGGCCATGACGGTTCTATGACCACAGCTCACTCGAACAGCCCGCGCGATACATTGGCACGTATTGAAACCATGGCGATGATGGCGGGTATCGAACTTCCCATTCGAGCCATTCGTGAACAAATTGCCTCGGCAATTGATTTGGTGGTTCATCAGGAGCGCTTGCGGGATGGAACCCGTAAGGTCGTGAATATTACCGAGATTAGTGGCATGGAGGGGGATGTGATTACCATGACCGATATCTTTGCCTTTGAGCAACGCGGTATTGAAGATGGTATGGTAATTGGTGGATTGCGGCCAACAGGTTTGCGACCCAAAGCAATGAGCCAAATTGAGGCAGCGGGCATCCATTTGCCACCTTCGATCTTTGGTGTTGGTGCTCGCCGAGGGTATTAGCCCTGCCTTTTGAGTTGATCGGAGAAACCTTGTTATGAATGCTCTGTTAATTGGTGGAGGAGCGTTAGTTCTTATTTTGCTCATTGTTGGGATTGTTACGACACTTTCCAGTGAACAATCCATTATTGAAGAGCGTCTGGTGAATTATATCGGGGATGAGTATGCTTCCCAGACCTCTGGCGAGAATGAACCATCTGCGCTGACTGATTGGGTCAATGCGCGAGTGGAGCGAACGACCTGGGGTGGAGGTGTTTCTCGAAAGCTTGCCCAGGCAGATATTAAACTGAAGCCGGGCGAATACTTCGCGCTGATTGTGATTGCCATGATTGGCGTTGGGTTTGTTGCCTGGTTTTTTGGTGGCCGCAATATCGTTTCGGGGATTATTGGTATGATAGTCGGATTTTTCTTGCCACGCATCTATGTGAATCGTCAAAAAAATCAGCGTTTAGAAAAATTCAACAATCAACTCCCTGATATGCTTAGCCTGATGGTTAATGGACTTCGAGCAGGCTTTTCGACCGCTCAGGCAATGGAAGCCATCAGCCGAGAATTGCCAGCACCGCTATCGGATGAATTTCGCAGAGTGATTCAGGAAATGCAGTTGGGTATTACGATGGAGTTAGCTTTGGATAATCAGCTCCGGCGAATTCCTTCAGAAGACCTGGATTTAATTATTACGGCGATTAATGTTCAGCGGGAGGTCGGCGGCAATCTGGCCGAAATTTTGGACACGATTGCTCATACCATTCGTGAGCGCATTCGTATCAAAGGTGAAATCCGCGTTCTGACTTCGCAAGTGATGTATTCGGGTAGATTCTTGGCAATGTTGCCGATTATCTTGAGCGCCATAGTTTGGTTTGGTAACCGTGATTATATGATGTCAGTTTTCAAGCCGGAAACGATCATGTGTGGTTTCGCCATTTTCGGCTCCGCCGCCATCTTGGTGGTTATTGGTTATTTTGTAATGACGCGCATCGCAAAAATTGAAGTTTAAACGGGATGCGTTGAATGAACAGGCGATTGACCTGATCAACATCGATTTCAAATAGCTTGAGCAGCAGTTAGGCGTTGAGAGTTTATTGATGGATATTACGGTACTTATAATCCTGGTCGGCGTAGTGATAGCAGGGGCGGTACTATTGGTCATAGTGGGCCTTCGCGACCGCGACGATCGTGACGATCCGCTGCAGGAACGCCTGAGCGAATTCGTAAGTCGCGGCGAAATGGCGTCACTCGAAGAAATCGAAATGTCGCAATCGCTGGTCGACCGTGTGTTTCTACCTATGGCGCGACGTTTTGGGGAACTTGCATTACGCTTTACGCCCCAGAACGCGCTGGAAGATACGGCTCGTAAGATTGAATTAGCAGGTAGCCCACGCGGAATGGAACCAACGATATTCTGGGCCGGGCGATTTGGCGCCGCCGTCACGATTGCAGTATTTCTGTTTTTTATCTTTTCCGTGGGATCAATTCAGTGGAGTTGGGGTCGTAAAATTATGGTGGTGGGGGTGTTTACCCTCTTGGGTTTTTATGTCCCATCTTTATTACTGAATAGCCGTATTCGCCGTCGCCAGGATGATGTGCGCAAAGCCTTGCCAGACGCTTTGGACCTCTTGACGATTTGCGTGGAAGCGGGACTAGGCTTTGATGGCGCCATGGCAAAAGTAAATGAAAAATGGGAAAACGAGTTATCGCTATCATTTGGCCGAGTATTGCGCGAAATTCAATTAGGTAAACTTCGTCGTGAAGCATTGCGCGACATGGCGGATCGCATAGATATTTCAGAGATGACCAGTTTTGTGGCAGCGATCGTACAAAGTGAGCAATTAGGTGTGAGTATGTCGCGGGTGTTGCACATTCAGGCCGATCAAATGCGTATTAGGCGTCGTCAAGCAGCCGAAGAAAAAGCTCAGCAAGCACCGATTAAAATGCTTATCCCGATGGGATTGCTTATCTTTCCCTCATTGTTGATTATTTTGTTAGGCCCGGCGGCGGTGCAATTGCTGACATCGGCGATGGCCGATATTTTTTGATCGTAACGGAAATAGTTTAGAAGTACCCCAAAAAATGCATGTGGGCGATACGGGAGCCATAAATGTGGTATAGCTTGTATCGATGGAGTTGGGCGGCATTAGATTGGATTTACCCGCCAACGTGCGGTGGATGTGATCATCCCGGTGCGCGTTGGTGTGTGACTTGTCATCAGAGTGTGAAAGTAATCACATCGCCTTGCCGCCTGTGCGGACAAACCATCACGACGGGTGAACTTTGTAATCGTTGTGCGGCTCAACCCCCGGGCATGGCAGCGATTCGTTCGTGGGCTGAGTTTTCTGGCCCCATTCGCCATGCCTGGCATCGAGTAAAATATCGACGCGATGTGGCATTGGCCGATGTTTTGGCAGAACCCCTTATCTGTATGGTTCAAGCGCTTCACTGGCCTGTCGATATGATTGTTCCGGTGCCGCTGAGTGATGGTAGGATGCGGCAGAGGGGATATAACCAGGCAGATTTGTTGGCAAAACCCCTGGCGTGGGGATTGAAAGGGATTCATTCCCCGAAAGCGTTGTGGCGCGGAAGAGATACAACCTCTCAGGTTGGTCTCACCCGCGAGCAACGCAGAGAAAATGTTAGGAATGCTTTTCAGGCATCCCCAAAGATTGTTTCCGGCAAGTGCATTTTAGTTGTGGATGATGTTGCCACAAGCGGTTCAACGCTCGATGCATGCGCAGACGCCTTGTTGCAGGTCGGTGCCGAGACTGTTTATGGCTTGACATTAGCTCGTGCAGTACTTTCGTCGAAGTAATATAATCGCAAAATTTTAGAACTGGAGGTATGAAATGGCACTAGAAGTCAATTTGTATGCACGTGATCTAAAAATGACAGATCGTTTGCGAGAATATGTTGAGAAGAAAGTCTACAAGTTAGATCGGTATATCACCAATATCAGCGAAGTTCGTGTTGATTTAGCCTTTGTAAAATCGGCACGTGATGCCAACGATCGCTATGTGGCTCAAATTACGATTCGTGGTAAGGGGTTTATTCTGCGAGCGGAAGAGCGCGCAGATGATATCGTCACTGCTTTCGATATGGCGCTGCCCAAAGTTCAGCGCCGAATTAAACGTTTTAAGGGAAAACATTACCAGCAACGCACCGAGAGCTTCCCGATTGTGGATGAGATATTACTTGGTGAAGATATGGAGTTGCTGGAGGACGGGGCTTTGGTAGATGATAGCCCGGATATTGTGCGCCGTAAACACTTCATGCTGACACCTATGGATGAAGAAGAAGCTATTGAGCAGATGGAGTTATTGGGCCATGAAAACTTCTTCATTTTCACGAATGCCAATTCTGGTCAAGTGAATATTCTCTATCGCCGCCGGGATGGTAAATACGGTATCATCGAGCCAGAAATGGCCTGATGTACGATACGTCAAACGCAAAAAGCGGAGGGTTTTTACCCTCCGCTTTTTTGTTGGGGATTAATAAGGCCTGCATTTTGTTTGCTACGTTTCGCTTCTTCGACAGGTTGCGTGTAGGTAGTAGAAATCGCCACTCGGTGGTATCAACTCGAAGATTTCGATCACCTCTAATTGGAGTCCGCCCACATCAATGGAATCGCCAATTTCCGGCTGGTAATCCAAATTAATAATG
>CALCSH010000517.1 GCA_937893815.1 uncultured Anaerolineae bacterium
CGGCTGGCGCACTTTTTTCCAGGATCGTTTCCGCGGGGCGCGCTGGTTAGCCTGGGTTACCGGTGTGGGTATGACGCTCTTCTTCTGGGTGATCGGCGTGACGGGCTACTGGCTACTTTGGGATGAGCGCGCCCAGGTGATCAACCAAACATTGGTGCGGCTAATCGGCGACTCCAAATGGGGGTCGGCTTTCTTACTCAATTTTGTGATGAGCGATCGTGCAGGCAGCGGATGGATTTTCATATTACTCATCCTCACCGCGCACTTGTTGCTCTCCGCTCTGGTGGGTTTGTTCCTTTGGTGGCACCTGAAACGCCTGAGCCGTCCGAAATGGCTGCCCCCGCGCATGTGGATTTTTGGCGGTGCAGCGCTGCTATTGATTGTCTCCGCCTTTACGCCAATTGGGCTATTGCCATCCGTCAATCCGGGGCAGCTACCTGGCCAAATTCAAATTGATCCCCTGTTCTTATTCTATTTGCCCGGCGCGCTCAACTGGTCTCCAGGGCTTTTCTGGGGGCTGTTTACGGCAATTTTTGCGCTGACCGCTATTCTACCTTGGGTGCTGGCTCGCAAGCCACTGGAGGCCGCTCAAGTTGATCTGGCACTTTGTGATGGCTGCATCTTGTGCTCGCGCGACTGCCCCTATAATGCAATCACAATGGTGGCGCGCACCGATGGCGCACACCACAAATTCCAGGCCGAGATTCACCCCGACCTTTGTGTGGCTTGCGGTATTTGCCTGGGAAGTTGCCCCGAAAACGCGTTGTCGCTCGGAGAGTTAAAAATCGACTCTTTATGGCAGACCACCACCGGGCGAGTCCGACAGCCCGCCGAAGGCCTTCCCACAAAAGTAGTGTTCACCTGCGAGCGCCATCTTCAAGCTGGCGCAAAATCTGTCTTACAAGGCAAAACCTTGGCAACGGATTTCGACATTCAAATTGTCCCACTCACCTGCGTGGGGATGCTCAACCCAAATCTTGTGATTCGAACGCTGGAAAGCGGAGCGGACTCGGTGCAGGTGGTGGGCTGCCCGCCGGAAGATTGTGCGAACCGTGAAGGCAATTTGTGGCTCCAGCAACGCCTCGATCGAGAACGCTTACCGCGGCTCAAACAAGCCTACGCCAATGCGCCCATCCAAACCACCTGGGCTGCACCCAATCAATTCGCGGCGGCTGTGAGCGGACGCCTGCAAAATTCATTGGCAACCGCTTATGATGCACTGCTTACTAAGATGGCTATGCGCAGTTTTATTCCGGCATTGGTGATTCTCGCCGCGGCACTGGCGCTGCAAGTCGCCACAAATAATATCAACTACCAGCCCTTTAGCGATGATCGGGCGATGATTGAAATTAGCATGGCGCATCATAGCGGCTTCCCCCTGGAAGAAATACCAGCGTCTGCGGAAATCGCCGTTTTGGGAATTGATGAGCCCACCCACCTGGTGCTGGAAGTCAATGACATCGTGGTGCTCGATAAAGAATACCCGATGCGCGGCAGCGATCTTGAGCGCGCAGCGATGATTTTCGAACAAGTAGAAGTCGACGCCGGAGCGCAATCCATCCGTCTGACGATGTACGACAACCCCGACCGGACTGATGGCGTGCTCATCTTCGACAAATCGATCACGCTGAGCGGACGGCAAACCTTCGCAATGAATTTTCACGATGCGAGTCTGGGCAGTAACCCGGCCATGGGACGCAAACTCTACTTTGAAACATCCCTGGGTACCAATGCTGGTTGCCGAATTTGTCACTCGCTGGATGAAGGCGTTCGGCTGGTTGGTCCCTCGTTCTACGGAGTCGCCACCCGAGCCGCAGTGCGCATCCCAGGCGTGAGCGCCGAGGATTATCTGCGTCAATCGATTCTAGACCCCAATGCCTATGTGGTTGAAGAATACCCCGCCGGGCAAATGGTGCCCAACCTGGGTGAAATTCTCACCGAGCAGCAGGTTGACGATCTGATAGCCTTTTTAATGACGCTGGAATAGCTCTGGCGAAAAAACGGCAGGCTACCCGGATCGCAGTTTTTGCAAAATAATTACACTGGGTAAAAAAGCCCTGCTATAATATCCACCGTTGAACAATAATATTTTTGTTCACAGATCACCAACAAATTTCATAGTTCTATAAGGAGAATCGATATGAAAAAAACCTTCTTGCTCGTTGCTCTATTCGTTGCCCTGGCGCTTGTTGTTGCGTCCTGCGGCGGTGGCAGTTCCGATGACCCGGCTGCGGCTGGCAAAAAACTCTTTGCGGAATCGATCATCGGCGCACAACCTGGCTGCAGCACCTGCCACTCTCTAGATGCCGACACTGTAATCGTTGGCCCCTCTTTGGCCGGTATTGGCACCCGCGGCGATGCCGCCTATATCCGTGAGTCGATTTTAGATCCCAATGTGATTCTGGTCGAAGGTTTCCCTTCCGACACAATGCCTCCCGTTTGGGGTGATGAATTGACCGAAGATCAGGTTGACCAACTGGTTGCATATCTGCTCACCCTGAAGTAATTTTTCACATAAAAAAAGTTCCCGGGGAAATAATCCCCGGGAACTTTATCAGTTTATTTATTGGGGAAGGCGATTTCCTCACCCACCCCTGAATAACCGTCAACCGTCCGGGTGCCATAGATTTCTCCGGCAAGCGTAACCGTATAAACCGCCTCGCCCTGGGTTTTTCTCGCTACGCCCTCAACCGAGCGCCATTCGACGAAAAGCTGGTTCCCCACCAGCACACCTGTACCTTCTTGAATACTACCTACTACAATCCACTGCATGAGATATTCGTGCTCCTTTTCTCCTTGCTGGATTGTAAGATGACCACCATATTCTGTTCCTAGCGGATCAACTCCGTTGACGGCGTATTTACCAACAATTTCAGGCACAGCATCCGGTGGCGCATCAGCTGTCGTTGGACCACCCTTTTCCTTCGCAGTGCAGCCCGAAAGGGCAATCACCATTATTATCACAAGAAACAGTATTGCTGTCTTTTTGTACATTGAACTGATCTCCAGAATAGTAGTTAAAAAGCCTGATTTCAATTCTAATTCACTGAAATAGGTTTTAAATCGGTTCCCAATTGTAGCATTAAGCCACAGAGAGGAGCATTTTATGAGTGATACAAAATACCGGGTCAAAATATACGATGTCGATGACTGGCGCGATATGGTCAAATGTCAGGCTGCTTGCCCGGTAAATACCGACGCTCGCGGTTATGTGACAGCGATGGCACGCGGTGAAATCGAATTGGGTTATGAAATTGCTCACGATCCCAACCCGCTATCCACCGTATGTGGGCGCATTTGTGGCGCTCCGTGCGAGGTCGCCTGTCGGCGCGGCGATATTCACCCCGAGCAAAAATCGATTGCTATTCGCCCCATCAAGCGAGTACTCACCGAGCGCTACGGCCCCGAAGCCGGGCATCGCTTGCCAGGCCGTGTTGAAGTTCCAGATATTGTTCCCATAACTGATATCGAAATCGACACCGGCTTCATGGTGTTCTCGTCCAATATCAACAAAGAAACCGGCTCATGTCACGATGTGCCCGGCACCGGCACTCCGCAATTATATTCACCCGTACGCTGGTCTCGCACAGAACTGCAACATCTCGCCGCACAGGATGGGCGAAAAACGGGGAAAATTGCCGTTATTGGCGCTGGCCCGGCAGGCGTCAGCGCTGCGCATGACCTGGCTTTACTCGGTCACGCAGTAACTATTTACGAGGCTGGCCCCAAAACCGGTGGTATGATGCGCTATGGTGTTCCAGTCTATCGCTTCGACCAGGAAGCCATGGAGATCGAAATCCAGTCGGTGCTTGATATAGGAATAGAAATTCACTTCAACACACCGATTGGCGAGAAGATCAAACTGGCCGATTTGCGCCGCGAATACGATGCCGTTTTCCTGGGCATCGGTCTGATGAAAGGTCGCCACCTGAATATCGAAGGCGCTAATTTTGACGGCGTAATTACAGCGGTTGATTTGTTACTGAACTACAACCTGGGCTATAAAGTTAAACTCGGCAAACGCGTTTTAGTGGTTGGTGGTGGCGATGTCGCCATGGATGCTGCCCGTACGGCGCTGCGATTGGGTCAGATTACGGATGAACAAGAAGCCGCCCTAAAAGATACCGATGCGCGCGCCGAAGAAGAATCGGAAACTGTAAAAACAGCTTTGGATGTCGCTCGCACAGCCCTCCGCCTGGGGGTAGCCGATGTCAAAATGATTTCTCTGGAAAGCTGGGAAGAGCTTCCCGCTTCTGAGTTTGAGGTTGAAGAGGCGCTCGAAGAGGGCATTCAATTCCACCCGAGAATCGGTCCCAATCGCATTGTTGGCGAAGATGGCAAGGTCACCGGCCTGGAAGTCATTGAAGTCGAATCGGTATTCGACGAAACCGGCCGATTCAGCCCCAAATTTAAACCCAACACCGAAGCGATTTGGGAGTGCGATACCGTAATTCTGGCGATTGGCCAACAAGCCGACCTGGATGTACTCGGCGGTGCGGACGATGTCAAGCTCTCGCCCCGTGGACTGATTGAAGTCAACCCCGATAGCGGACAAACCTCCGCGCCAGATGTCTTCACTGGCGGTGATGCCGCCTATGGGCCGCGTCTGATCATCGACGCCGTAAAACACGGGCATATCGCCGCCCTGGGCATCGAGGAATTTATCCAGCAGAAAGCGCTCAAAGTTGATGTCAAAACAGAGTGGACAGAACTCTCGAACCATGTCATGTTCGAAAACTGGACCAAGCTGGATCAACGCAAGGTTCCCTCCCTGCCGGTAGACCGCCGCACGGGAATCACGGTTGTCGAGCTGGGCTATTCCGAAGAAGAGGCCGCCGAACAAGGCAGCCGCTGCCTGGAATGCAGCGTTAATACAATCTTCGATGGCACAAAATGCATTTTATGCAACGCCTGTGTAGACGTATGCCCCTGGGACTGCTTGAAAATTGTCAGCCTGAAACAATTAGAGGGTGATGAACTGTTTGGTAAAGTCGTCGATGCTCAATTGGGCGAAACGCTGGCACACTTCCAGAACGAAGAACAACCCAGCGTTGCCGCTATGCTCAAAGACGACGAGGCCTGCACTCGCTGTGCGCTATGCGCCGAACGCTGCCCAACCGACGCAATCACCATGGAAGCCTTCCGCTTCCAGGAAGTCCTTTCATACGGCGATTAGGTAAATAGGATTCCAGCTATTTCAATCTCCCAATGGGAGCAAATTTGCTGGAAATCTAAACTAGGAGAAACCCATGCAACGAATTAAAGATTTCATCGTCAATTCCCGTGTCTGGCGATCATTTTTCCGACACGGATGGCCCGACAATCCACTGGACCGCTCGCTGGTGATGACCTCCAATATTTTCTTTCACCTGCATTCCGTGAAAGTTAGTCGTAAAAGTCTGCGAGCGACATACTCTTTCGGATTGGGAATTATGTCAGCAATCATATTCGGCGTGTTGAGCGTTACGGGTATTTTGCTGATGTTTTACTATACCCCAACCGTCGAACGGGCCTACAGCTATATCATCACGCTGCAAACGTTAGTGCCCTTTGGCCAGTTATTGCGCAACCTGCACCGCTGGGGCGCTCACCTGATGGTAATCATAGTGGTATTCCACATGGTGCGCGTATTTTATACGGGCGCTTATAAACCACCGCGCGAATTCAACTGGGTGGTGGGAGTTGTGCTGCTGCTGATGACCCTCGGCGCCAGCTTCACCGGCTATTTGCTCCCCTGGGATCAACTTGCCTACTGGGCGATTACCGTGGGCACCAGCGTTGCCGCTTACGAGCCAACAATGGGTTCTCTGGTTAAGTCCACCCTATTAGGCGGACCGGAAGTTGGACAGGAAGCGCTGACCCGCTTCTACGCGCTGCACATCATGGTTATCCCTGCGGCAATTGCCCTGCTGACATCGCTCCATATGTGGCGCGTGCGCAAAGATGGTGGCCTTGCCGCTCAGGATGCCCCCGACGCAGAGATGGTAGAGGAGTAGAGAATCATGAATAACGAAAGTTTTAGCAAAGATACCAGCAAAACAAAAACTTATTCACTGGTGGAGTTGGTGAAAGCCCCCACGACAATGACCGATCGTGGCCCGGATAATAGTATTTTCTCCTTCCCGGTTGTGGCCATTATGGAGCTACTGCTCACCTTGATCGTGGTTGTACTGCTGCTGATGATGTCTCTGGGCGTTAATGCCCCCCTGGAAGAGATTGCCAACCCCAACACCACAACAGACCCGGCGAAAGCCCCCTGGTATTTCATGGGGTTGCAGGAAATGCTCGAGCACGGGCACCCTACCCTGATGGCCGTTTTAATGCCTACCTTGATGGTTTTGTTCGTGGTTTCAATTCCCTATATAGATAACACGCGCGAAGGCTCCGGCATATGGTTTACATCCAAACGCGGCAAGCGCATCACACTCTACACAGCCTTATACATCCTGTTGGTGATGCCACTCTACGTTTATCTAGATACAACCTTCCCGGCCCGCGAAATGTTACGCGGCAAATTGCCCGATTTCGTACTGCAGGCCGTTTTCCCGGCGATTCTGATGGGGATCATCGTTGGACTTCCCTTGATATTTGTATGGCGCTACAAGCCAAGCCCTCGCGAAATGGTGATAACTCTGTTTACGGTGTTATTTGTCAGTGCGGTTGTCTTCACCCTGGCGGGTTTTCTGTTTCGCGGCCCTGGCTTTGAGTTATTCTGGCCCTGGGATATGCCCGGCAATTACAGCCCGTGGAATAACTTATAACCGTTGCATAGGAGAACAATACCATGAGTGAAAAAACTAATAAACCTCTCTCCCGAAGCCAATTCTTGGGCATTGCCTGGGCTGGTTCCATCGCCCTTATTTTTGCCCAGGCCGCGGTGGCCTTGTTGAAATTCATCAAACCGGTGTCTTCGGGCGGTTTTGGCGGCAGTATCTATGCTGGGTTGATCGATGAATTTGCCATCAAGAGCGTCAACCGCATTCTGGCGGGACGTTTCTATATCTCCCGCACCGAAAATGGCGTCATCGCCCTGTGGCAAAAATGTACACATCTAGGGTGCGCCGTTCCGTGGGTAGAATAAGAAGGCCAATTCCATTGCCCCTGCCACGGTTCGCTCTACAACCAGGTTGGCGAGGTAATTGGTGGCCCGGCCCCACGTCCATTGGATTTCTTCCCCGTTGAAATCAAAAGCGGAGAAGTTTGGGTAGATACCAGCCACCCCACCGAACGAGCTAAATATCTACCCGAGCAAATGACCGGAGCATAGGAAGACTGCCATGAACAAAAACGAACCGAATTACGAACGTTATATGATCATCGGCCTGGTTCTCACCCTGCTGGTTGTGGCTGGCTTTTCTGTGTACTGGTTTGGTGAAACCTCACGGCTGGCGGATGCCACAGATGCAATTGCCAAGGAGCGCGTGCATCGCGGGCGCACTCTCTTTCTGGATCAGTGCGCATCCTGTCACGGCAATGAAGGCGAAGG